>CAMIZK010000001.1 GCA_946403315.1 uncultured Bacteroidales bacterium
TTGTTTTCTTCTCGGAACATGGTCCCGTGATGATCCCGTTCCAATGTTGTATTTTTCCGTACATACACACACAAAAAGCGCAGGCCTCGTGTTGTATACTTGCTAAACGAGGTCTTCGCATTACCTTTAGAGTCAATAAACAACAGTAAACCTACGCCGATATGACAATCTACTTGCTGAGATACAGCAAGGAGAGGTATGTAGTCATACCCATAGGCATCTATCGGTTACTTTGATCTGACTCTAAATTCGAAAGTTGCGAAGTTTCGTTTAGCCAAACGCAAAGCGTCAATAAACGCTATTTTCAATATGTCACCGCTTTTTTACGCTGTCGGCACCAGCGGTATTTTTATTGTTGCAACTCGTTCAGTTTATTAGTTGCAAGTGTAATTGCTTTTTCTATAAGTTCCGATGCAGGATCTATTAGCGGTAATACGTCTTCGCTTGTCAATCCGTACGTGTCATCATAGTCGCCCGTTAATCGCATCGTAAACAAATGGTGATACAATTTGCCATCCTTGACATCTACTATACCCGGTTTTACGAAATGTTGTCCAAAAAGGTGAATCACTCCATCGTGCGAGCGGGTAATATATCCATAGGCTATTAACATAGCAGACACCGCATTATAAGCAGCATAATACAAACGATTGGCTATTGTTTCCCAATATTGCAATTCTACTACGCCTTTTGCTTGTTCAAAAGCCCTACGCGCTTTTTCAATACGAAACTCAACTACTGCTTTACGCTCATCAAAAGTTAAACTCATACCAATACGATTTTGTCATCTTCTACATTATGATAGAACGGCGTGAAATGGCGCTGTTCCCATTCTTTGCGCGTATAGAGCACAGGATTAATCTCCTCACCTAAGTCCCATCCCAACTCAGCAAAAGGATATGACACATTATCATAATCACTCAAGGCAACTTTGTCTTTGTTGAGCAGGATTAATAAATCCCAATCGGAGTCGGGACGATGATCGCCTCTTGCACGCGAACCATACAACCACAAATGACTACCTTCCGGCAGTATCTGTTTTCCCATCGTCTTGATCTGTTCTATGGTCTTTGTTCTTTTCATATTCTCTTGCTTTGGGTGCGTACACGTGTATGCGATGTATACGTGCGTAACGTCTTTGCATCCAATTCGGCTGCAAAGTTACAACAAATTTTTGAAATATGCAAATAAATTTGCAAAAATAACGCAGAAAATGAATTTAAACCGCTTTTATTTGCGTATGTCAGAAAAAAGCAGTACCTTTGCAGCCGTTTTTGAGAAAATAGACGATGACGATTCATTTTACGACATTAGGGTGCAAGTTGAATTTTGCGGAGAGCAGTTCGCTGGCGAAAGCCTTGATCGCCCGTGGCCATACCCGTGCCAAGCAGGACGAACCGGCGGATATATGCATCATCAACACCTGCTCCGTGACGGACACTGCCGACCATAAGGACCGGCAGATGATTCACCGTATCCGGCGGCAGAACCCCAATGCCATCCTCATCGTAACCGGCTGCTACGCCCAACTCAAACCCGGCGATATCGCCAATATCGAAGGTGTCGATTATGTGTTGGGACAGGATGAGAAGTTCAATCTGCCCGATTTTATCGAGAAGGTTGAGCATTCAGCCATCAGCCATCAGCCATCTGCCATTTTTATCTCTCCCATCCGGGAGGTGGATGACTTCCACGGTGCCTACAGCAAGGATGACCGGACAAGGTGTTTCCTTAAAGTACAAGACGGATGTAACTATTTCTGCTCTTACTGCACCATCCCTATGGCACGCGGAAAAAGCAGAAACCCATCGATTTCATCGTTAGTAACAGAAGCCCAAGAAGCCTTAGACGGCGGTGCCAAAGAGATTATTTTAAGCGGCGTGAATATTGGTGATTTTGGTAGATCAACCAATGAACATTTCATTGACCTATTACGCGCTTTGGATAATCTTCAATCTCCAATATCCAATGTCCAATCTCCAATGGATACGTACCGTATCCGCATCTCCAGCTGTGAACCGAACCTGCTGAGCGATGAGATCATCGATTTTGTAGCGCACAGTGCCCATTTTGCACCCCATTTCCATATTCCGTTGCAGTCCGGCAGTAACACGGTGCTCAAGATCATGGGTCGCCGTTATACGCGTGAGTTATTTGCTGAACGCGTTGCGCATATTAAGACCGTCATGCCGCATGCCTTCATCGGCGTCGATTGCATGGTAGGTGTGCGTGGTGAGACCGCCGAGTGTTGGGCAGATTATGTCGATTTCATCGAGTCTTTACCCGTTTCTCAATTGCATGTATTCACCTATTCCGAACGCGCCAACACGCGCATGCTCGAGATGGATCTGGAGGTGATTCCGCAAAAAGAACGGGAACGCCGCAGCAAAGTGCTGCACGAGATATCGGCTCGTAAAACTGAGGCGTTCTACAAAGAACACGAAGGCTTTGAGGCCCTCGTGCTTTGGGAGTCCGGTAACGGACGAAAGGCGAACGGTGACCGGCTAATGTACGGTTTCACCGAGAATTATATCAAGGTCAGTTGTCCGTACAATCGTGCTAAAGTGAACACGTTTGAGCGCATAACCGTGCCGCATCTTCATTAGGCAGACATTCCAGTTTATACACCGGAACGAGTTCCAACACCTGCGCGATGGATTCATAGATATGATCCATCATCTCCGGCATCACTTTCAGTCCACTTACCGAAGCGAGGATATACGGATACGCCTGCGACATACGCAGTTTATTAATCTTATTCTCAGGCGCTTGCGCTAACTGTACCAATGCCTGCAGGGTCACAGACTGCTGCTTGTAGCACGGGGTCTTTCCCGACCACGGCGAACCATAGACACGGACCGTATTATCCTCCAGCACACGCACCACAGGATTATCGTCATTCAACAGCCACGACTCCGGAAAGGCTTTCTTCCACTGCTGGGAATGGGTACTCTTTCCCGTTCCCGAATGACCAAGGAACATATGGCCTTTGTCGTCCAGCACGGTAACGGACGAATGGAAAAGAAGGGTCTTCTTGTCTCCCGTGGCAAAGGCATAGACCAGCATCGCCGCATTATCAATGGCAAAACGCGTATAGGCAGCACGGGAATACAGTTGCACATCCCTCCAATCCCGAGAGCAAACCATCGTGCTCACCACCTCTCCTTCCCTACTCATCGAGATACGGAACAGCCATGCATCCGGACGCTGATACATCTCTATACGCGGCATATCGTCATCCGAACGATCCGTATAAACATGCTCCCAGCCTTCGGGGGAAGGCATGGCTTCGTCATTGAAATGAATGACGAAGAGGGGGGACGGGTTACGGGTTACGGGTGAGAGGAAGGGAGCATAGTTCGGCAGCTGTTTCACTTGTTCTTCTGTCACTTCCATGCCGAAAACGAAATCGGCGACATTAAAATAATTTACCATTTTATCATTTACCATTTGTGCATTTATTTTCAAAATTCTTTGGGTTTACGGCCGCAGAGCACGAAGAAGGGACAGAATTTAGGACATCTGCCTTCTTCGCACGGCGGAAAATCGGTTGTTTGTAACACTTGTGCTACTTTCGCTTGTAAGGCCGGCATCAGTTTCTCTTGAATGGCGCTTACATCGTGAACCGTTTCATTCTCCAGATCGAGTGTCGTCACCATATCCGTCAGTTTGCATTTGCAGAAATACAGATGCGGTTCAATCGGCAGGTGCGTATCATCATGTTGCCGCACGGCTTCGGAATAGATCAGCGTCTGCCGTACATAACCTTTGTCTTCGCTTTCCATCAAGTCCTCCCAGGTAGCCGACATCTTCTTGGCATGCGTGGTGTCGGAATACGAACCGGATTTATAATCCACCACACGCAAGTGCTGATCGCCTTCCGGACCGTATATATCCAGTCGATCGACACGTCCGCCGGTAAGCACTTCCCCTACTCCTTCCACCGGTACGGTAAACAGCCGTTCCTGCTCTAACAGATGAATCTGCAATCCGACTTTCGCATCTTCGCGGTCACGCTCCAAGATATTGGATACATAGCCTTTGATGACCACATTCTCCGACGCATGTTCATCGGGGTTATACAGGTTCTCCTCTTCGTTCATAATCCGGTAGGCCTCCATCAGCGCCTCATTCATCTTGGCTTCATCGGTACGGATTGCCTCGATTTCATCGGGAGAAACACGTACCGGCGCTTTGTTATCGCATTGCAGATAGTTCTTATAGATATGCTCCATCATATGATGCACGAACGAACCCATCGTAGCGGCATTGAAGAGCACTTCCTTCTCATCTTTCGGCCGTACACCGCGGATATACTGGAAATAAAACGAGCGGGGACAAGCTATGAACGTATTCAGCGCCGAAGGCGAGATGAGATACCGTTTGCCGTCTGCACGACGCAGGACACCGGTTTCGTCCTTTGTTAACATGCTTAACAAAGAGACATTGGAGATTGGAGATTGGAGATTGGATATTTCTGTCAGTTTGGCATCTTCCTGCAGGGTATATTGTTGCACGGCAAATTCCTCCGAATAGAGCAGTTGCATCACAAACCGCGACATCCCTTTTCCGCCTTCTGCACTCTGCGCATTGGCGTACATAAGCGTTGCCTGACCGGTACGGTTCAACAGACGGAAGAAGTTATACGCATAGACCGTTGCCCGTTCATCCGGCGTCTGCATATGATAGGTCTTACGCAGATAGAAGGGAATGAAGGACAAGTCATTCTGCCGTTGCGGCAGCACTCCTTCTTCCACATTTAATATCAGCAATCTGTCAAAATCCAACAGACGCGTCTCGAGTACACCCATCACTTGGATGTCCGTCACCGGTTCGCCAT
Source organism: uncultured Bacteroidales bacterium (assembly GCA_946403315.1). Lineage (GTDB taxonomy): Bacteria > Bacteroidota > Bacteroidia > Bacteroidales > Paludibacteraceae > Colicola. The sequence continues at coordinate 4,841 of CAMIZK010000001.1, forward strand.
GGAACGGCATCGTCACACTCTCCATCGTGCGGCGGATCAGTAACCGCAGCAGTTTGAGTGTAAACGGCACATCTCCTAAGCCGGTCTCCACCAAGGACCGCATCTGATAGATGATCTTATGCACCTGGTACTCCGACTCCAGCGCCAATAACTCTTGCCAGGATAAAGGTGATTGGTCTTCTTCCGATTTCTTGGGGAAGATAGCCTGTGATAATTCCTCGATGAAATCGGGAGAAACCAGATCCTCCGCATGCCCTCTTACATGCTCATTGAGCCACGCCAGCACACGCGCATAGATGGCGGTGTTACGCAGCGGAAAACCTTTTGTGATATTAACAGGAGCCTTTTCGCCATCCACCGTAATCGCCGGTAACGCATATATAACCGGTTCTAACATCGTCTCATCGCAGATGACGACACCCACTTTCTGGCCCTTCGCCGTATAGTTCTCCAGTAACCACCGGTGCACATACTGCGCCTGGGATTCTCGAGAACTACATTCGATAAGGGTTACGGGGGACGAGTTACGGGTTACGGGAGATTGGAGATTTTTACCTCCTAAAATATCCCTATTCTGCTTGGTGAAAGAGAAGGCTTTCTCGTTGGTCTGGAAATTCGGCACGTAGTCCCAGAAGAACAGCGCTTGGTCATTGTCTCTGAGCCGCAGCATCAGATCCCGTTCCACCGGTAAGAGGTAGTTAAAACCCACAAAGACAAACGTGCGGCCTTGTATCTGCTGTTGCACCGACTCATCGTTCCAGTTCTCTAACACAGCGCGCTGCCGCATACCCGGATAGCCCTTTTGCTCCGCCTGCATCTGCGCTTTGAGAGCCTTGTACAGTTCGTATAACTGCGTCCAAAGTACTTCATACTGCGCCTTGACGGAATCTCCATTCGCCTTTCGCCCTTCGCCATTGGCCATTAAGGCTTTCAGCCTTGACTCCGTTTCCGGATCCAACTGCCATTGTTCCAGTTCATGGGCGGCGATGGTGTTCTCGAAGAAATTCGGCACTTCCTCCGCCGGCATTGAGGCATCGATATTCGTGAAATCGGCCAACATCTGCCTACCCCAACCGTAGAAGAGATCCAATGACATTGGAGATTGGAGATTGGAGATTGGAGTAATCTGATTAATCAGATTATTCCGATAAATCCGATATAATCTGACTATCGTAAACAGTTCATCTTCGGCATAGAGGGGACTGAGGTCATCCTGCAATTGGGTAAGCGTCCGTACACGCGGTGCCCACACCGCCTGCGCATGCCGTTCCTGCTGAAGCCGCAGCAGTTCGTCTTTCAGCACCAGACCGGCACGGTGAGAGGGTAAGACCAGCGTGGTGCGATTGAGCTGTTTCCACTCCATCTGATCTAAGATCGCCTCTGCTGTTTGTCGTAGAAAACTATTGTTCATTTGACCTCCTCCAATTTATTCTTTCGTGCGTACCATAGGTAACCGCGAACAGGGTTATAACCGATCCTGCGCAGTGCCTCTTTATATTCGTTCACCTGCGTATGGTATTTTTTATCCGGATGCTCTCCGAACTTATAGTCCAGTACAATGGCTTCATGGGTGACGGGATTGATCATCACACGGTCCGGCCGCAGCTCCTGCCGGTCAATATAGATGGCTTCTTCGAGCCGCAACTCCCAAGGGGCCGTGAACCAGTCTTTCATCTGCTCATTGCCTTGCCATGCCGATGAAATCAGCGCTTTTAATTCCTCCCGTTGTGCTTTATCCTTGATCTGACCATTACTTTCAAACATATCCAGAACGGCATCCAGTTCCTCGGCTTTTCGTACATGCGCGAAGATCTCATGGCATAGCGTTCCTTCATCCATACGTGCCACACGGCGGTAGGCTTCATCGCCGTAATCGGTGTATAACGCACCTTCCTGGGACTGAACGAACTGCACTTGTTTGCCATCCGACCATAGTTCGGCCGTCTCCCCATTCGCCGTTAACCTTTCGCCATTCGCCTTTATCACCGGTGTTCCTACTTCGTAATCATCGGCACCGACAAAATCCATGATATAGCGTCCGACGTGGTTACAGGTACCCATGACGCCGTTGACCGTAACGGGATAGGAAGTATAGACAAAGAGATTATCTTCCGCCCGGGTGAGCGCCACATAAAGCATATTGAGGTTATCTATCCGCATGTTGGCATGCTCCTCCTCATGGGCCTCAGCATAGGCCGAATCACCCATCTCCGGTCCGTCTTGAATGGGCACATAATCATCGCCCATGTTTAGTTCCGGAGCCACCGGACACCACACTTTCTGCGGATGCCGACCGGCTTCTTTAGGCCACATGCAGAACGGCACGAACAGCGTCTGCGCCTGCAGGCCTTTGCTGGCATGGACGGTCATGATACGGATGGCATCAGAGGACGTAGCCGGAATAGCTTTGGCATGCATGGTGTCTTCCCAATACGTGAGGAAATCCTCCTTGCTGCTGCCATATGCGCCTACGTACGCCCGTGTGCGATCCAATAAGTTATTGAGATACGCCGTCTCCGAACCGTGGTACTGGCCGTTCGCATCACAAAGCAGGATACGGATCAATTCACTGATGGTTTCAAAAAGCGGCGTATCGGGTGTGATGGAGGAACGTATTTGTTCGATGAAACCGATAGAACCTGTACGCATCTCGATATACAAAGCCGCCACTAAATCGTTTTTCACCAGCACTCTCAGTCCGGCGATGACCAATTGCACATCTGCCGACGCTTCGAGTACATAACTGTCTGCACTGACCACCGGATAAGGCGACAGGTCACAGATAAGGTTAGCTTCTTTCTTCTCACGCACCAGAATGAGGATATCCGACAGGCGGGTTCCTTTTTCTACCAGTTCCCCAATGCGGTCAAACATATAGAGCGCCATTTCCTCTTTCGTTCCTTTTGGAAAGGCTTTGAACTGCACATACCCGCCGGGTTTCTTATCCGCCTGGTAGAACTGCGATAACTTCTCCTCCTTATATCCTTCTGAGTAGATACGTTCCGGAGCACCGTCTTTACGGATGATACGATCGAAGAGGGAGAGGTTGAATTTCACCACCTCTTCGGAACTGCGGAAGTTCTGGGTAAGCGATTTGAATTTTTTGTTCAATCGTTCCCCATTCGCCGTTAGCCTTTCGCCATTCGCCGTTAAACCGTCCATGATATGCCAGTCACCGTTTCGCCAACGGTAGATAGACTGCTTGATATCGCCTACCACGAGCAGGGTGTGACCGGCACCGGCCAATACATCTTCGAGGAGTTTCCGGATAACGGACCATTGCAGCTGGCTCGTATCCTGGAACTCATCCATCAGCACATGCTTGTACCGGATACCGGCTTTCTCCAAGATAAAGTCGGCATCGCCTTCGCGTAAGGCCTTGCTGAGCGTACCGGCTGTTCGTGCCAGCAGGGCGCAATTGGCTTCCGCCAGATTACGTTGGATGAGTGCCTGAAGGGACGCCATCAGTTCCTGATCACGCGAAAAACGGATGGTGAGTTGCAGCGTATTATATCTTCGCCCTACCCGTGCCGCCAGTTCCGTCGCCTGCGCCATCTCATCGGCATTACAACTCTTCTCACTCACACCGCGAAAACGGTCTCTGACCGGTACACTCTCCGGATCGGCCACACTGCGTTTGAGACGCTCGAAAGCGGCGGTCGTATTTCGGTTATAGGACTCAGGATTACAGTGTTTGAGCAAGTCTTTGAGTTCCCGGAACGAAGGATCGTTGGCCCATTGTTCCTCGATCGCCTTGCGTCTGCGTTCGATAGCCGCAGCATCAAAAAGAATCTGACCGTCTGCATCCAGCACCTGCACCGATTCGTTATACAGTTCCTTGGCCATGGCGCAGAGACTTTCCCTCACATCCCAATGACTCTCCTGATCGAGTTTAAGACGCATATATTCCTCCATGATCGCCCGGTCCGCAGGCGTCATGTCAGTGGTTAGCAACTGATCCACCGCCTGGCGTATCACATGGTCGATGTCCAGTTCGGTATTCAGTCCGGCACTCATCTGCAGCACACCGGCCAGACCGCTGAGCAGGGTCTGGAGAAAAGCGTCGATCGTCATGACGTGCACATTATCATAGTCCAAGAGCATGCGTTTGAAACATTCCCCTGCGCGCTGCGCCAGCAGTTCTTGAGGTGCTTCCGCATCACGCAGCATGAACTGCCGGGCACGATTCAGGAAATCCTCTTCCTGACCTTGCGAGATACCATGCAGGTACTTGATGATACGCTCACTCATCTCCGACGTCGCCTTGTTGGTAAACGTAATAGCGAGAATAGAGCGATAGTCTTCACCGGACAGCAACAAACCTACATAATACGCTGCTAAAGTATAAGTCTTACCCGTTCCTGCCGATGCCTTACACACCGTCACCGGACGATTTATGTCGATTAATTGATCCATACTAACGATTTTGCGGCGCAAAATTACAAAAAAAAATTGATATATGCAAATAATTGGAAAGAAAAATAAAAAAATGGAAAAAAATGCCTGTGCACTTGCATATGTCAGAAAAAAGCAGTACCTTTGCACTCGCAAAGGTTTGAATATGACAATAGCTTTTACGACACAGTTACCGAAAGAGGGCTTCAAACGATTGGAAGGCCATCTGCTGGACGCACCGAAAGAGGAAGCGGAGGTGCTGGTGAGTACGTTTGATTACAAGGTGACGAAACAGATGATAGACGCGATGCCGAAGTTAAGACTGATTGCTAATTTCGGCGCCGGATACAATAACATCGACCTAGAGGCCTGTAAGTCACGAGGAATACGGGTGACGAATACACCGCAGCCGGTAATCGAACCTACGGCGGAGTTAGCCTTTGCGCTGATGATCGATATCGCACGGAAGGTAAGTGAATTCGACCGGAAGGTAAGAGCCGGTCAAGCCGTATTCGGGGTAATGAACAACCTGAGTCATTCGCTGTACGGCAAGACATTAGGGATCTTAGGCATGGGTCGGATTGGTCAGGCATTGGCGAGACGTGCCAAGGCTTCCGGCATGAAAATCATTTACTATAACCGTCATCGTTTGTCCGATGAAATCGAGCAAACTTACGATGCTACGTACGTCGATTTTCAGATGTTGTTGCAGGATAGTGATTTTTTGAGTTTGAACCTGCCCTATACGCCCGAGGTGCATCATATTATCGGCAAGCCGGAGTTAGGTATGATGAAACGTAGCGCATACCTCATCAATACCGCACGCGGTGCACATGTGGATGAGGCAGCATTGGTGGAAGCATTGAAGAGCGGCATCATCGCCGGAGCCGCGATGGATGTATATGAACACGAACCTGCGGTTTCACCGGAACTTTTGGACTTACCGAACGTGGTGCTCAGTCCGCACACCGGTACCGGCACTTGGGAAGGACGCATCGCTATGTGCGAGAATGTATGCGACAACATCATCGCTTTTGAACAGAAGGAAATTAATAAAATGAATATCGTATTATGAAGAAACTTTTGATGATGGCAGCAGTGGCTATGATGGTAGCCGGCTGCGGAATGTTAAAGAACGGAAGTAATGCAACCGCAAGCAGTCAGCAGACAGCAACAAGCAGTCAGCAGCAGACGGCAGTTAATGCCGGTCAAGGAGCCGGAAAGGCGTTGTTGGCATTGTATAACCAGTACAAGGCAGACGGCAACAAGTATGACTACAAGAACATGCAGAACGCATTGAACACCGTGACACTGATTGCTAACTGCGAAGGACTGAAATCCAATTACAAGGACAAAGAGTATCTGAAGGATTTCGGTAAAGGTTTGATCTCTTCTTCTTTAGGTATGGTGAATCAGAGCAATGTGGAGACGGTGACGAACAGTCTGGTGACGATGGTGAAAGAAAACGAAACCGTACAAAACGCTACGCAGACGGCACAGAACACCGCTAACACGGCAGCCGGTTACGCCAATACCGCCTCCCAATACGCAGGCGCCATCAGTTCGTTACTCAGTGCATTTGGAGGGAAGTAATGAATATCACAGATCGTTTTTTGAAATACGTATCGTTCTGCACAACGAGTGACGAGAATACGGGCATGACCCCTTCGACACCGGGTCAGATGGAGTTTGCCAAGTATCTGGCGCAGGAGTTAAAAACCATCGGTCTCACCGAGGTTTCTCTCGATGAAAACGGATATATTATGGCGACATTAGAGGCGAATGGCGAAGGGCGAATGGCGAAGGGCGAATGTCCTACCATCGGTTTCATCGCCCATATGGACACGAGTCCGGATGCCAGTGGTAAGCATATCAAAGCTTCGATCGTGAAAGCGGAAGAGCGCGATTATATCGATGCGCGTTATGCGGGTCAGGACGTGATTGTAACAGACACAACGACGCTGCTCGGTGCGGACGACAAAGCCGGTATCGCTGAGATCGTAACGGCGATGGAGTATCTGGTACAACATCCGGAGATCAAGCATGGCAAGGTGCGGGTAGGCTTTACGCCGGACGAAGAGATCGGCCAAGGAGCGGATCATTTTGACGTCAAAGCCTTCGGTTGCGATTTTGCGTACACCATGGACGGCGGTGCGATTGGTGAGTTGGAGTTCGAGAACTTCAATGCGGCATCGGCGAAAATCAAAGTGCATGGTCTGAATGTGCATCCGGGTTACGGCTATCATAAGATGCGCAACTCCATGCGCATCGCTTACCAGATTGCCGTCATGTTACCGCGTTTCCAGACACCGGAGCATACGCAGGGTTACGAAGGATTCTACCATTTGGTAGGCATGAACGGTACCGTAGAAGAAACCACACTCAGTTACATCATCCGGGATCATGACCGCACCCAGTTCGAATACCGCAAACGGGAACTGGAGCATTTGGTGCGTAAGATTAACACCGAGTTCGGAGAAGGCACAGCGGAGATCGAGATCAAGGATCAATACTATAACATGCGGGAGATGATCGAACCCGTCATGCACATCATCGATCTGGCCAAAGAGGCCATGACTGCCGTGGGTGTAACACCTAACGTGAAGCCGATTCGTGGCGGAACAGACGGTGCACGACTGAGTTTTGAAGGTCTGCCGTGTCCGAACATCTTTGCCGGCGGAGAGAACTTTCACAGCCGGTACGAATACTTACCGGTACCGAGTCTTGAGGCCGCGGAACAAGTTATTTTGGAAATCATTAAAAAAGCATCAATATGTTAAAAACAACACCGTTTACCGACATCCATATTGCCTTAGGCGCAAAGATGGCGGAGTTTGCAGGCTTTAATATGCCTATTCAATACCCTACGGGTATTAACCAAGAGCACATGATCGTTCGGGAGGGCGTAGGTGTGTTCGATGTAAGTCATATGGGTGAGTTCTGGGTAAAAGGCGAGAAAGCCTTGGACTTCTTGCAGTATATTACCACCAATGACCTGAGTATTATCGCAGCCGGCAAGGCGCAGTACACCTGCATGCCGAACGGTAAAGGCGGTATCGTGGATGACCTGATTATTTACAAATACTCGACCACCAAGTACCTCATGGTGGTCAATGCCGGAAATATCGACAAGGACTGGGCATGGGTGAACAAGATCGCTGAGGAGAAATTCAATGGTGCCGATCTGAAACTGGAAAACGCTTCTGACCGTTATGGCCAATTGGCCGTTCAAGGACCAAAAGCAACGGAGCTGCTGCAACTGCTGACGGATGCAGACCTCAAATCCATTGACTACTATGCCTTCCGGGAGTGGAGTTTTGCCGGAGTGCAGGGAGTGATCCTGAGTAACACCGGTTACACCGGTGCCGGTGGATTCGAACTCTATTTCCCGGCAGAAAAGGGCAAACAGATCTGGGATGCTCTGTTTGAAGTAGGCAAACCCTTTGGTCTGGCACCGATCGGTTTGGGTGCTCGTGACAGTTTGCGTCTGGAGAAATGGTACTGTCTGTACGGTCACGATATCGATGATACGACCTCTCCGTTAGAAGCCGGTTTAGGATGGATCACCAAGTTAGATGCCAAGGATTTCATTGACCGTGATTTCCTCAAAGCACAGAAAGCGGAAGGCGTGAAACGCAAATTGGTTCACTTCGAGTGTCTGGACCGTGCGATACCGCGTAACGGTTACGAGATCTGCAACGAAGCAGGTGAGGTGATCGGTAACGTGACGTCGGGTATCATGCTGCCGAACACGAAAGTAGGTATCGGCATGGGATACGTAAAAACCGAATACGCGAAGAAAGAGAATATCATCTATATTAAGATTCGTGAGAAACTGATTCCGGCAAAGGAGGTTTAATGGGTAAGCGCGTAGCGTTGGTACTGGGTTCCGGTGGAGCGCGTGGATTAGCGCATATCGGAGCTATTGAGGCGTTAGAGGAACGGGGTTATGCGATAACGAGTATAGCCGGTTGCTCGATGGGTGCCATCATTGCAGGGATGTATGCGGCAGGTGAACTGCAAGAAGCCAAGAAATGGTTTTTGCAGGTGGACAAGCAGTTGATACTCCGAATGATGGATGTCAACCTGCTCAGCCGTAGTTCGTTAGTAAAAGGCCAACGGATCATCCGGGAATTAGAGAAGATCGTGCCGGACCGGCTGATGGAGGAACTGAATATCCCTTGTTCTATAGTTGCCACAGACCTGATGCACACGGAGCAGGTGGTGTTCCGCAGCGGAAGCCTGTTCGAAGCCGTACGGGCATCGATCAGTATTCCGTTGTTCTTTCGTCCGGTGCAGATGGAGGATAAGCTGCTGATCGACGGCGGAATTTTGAATCCTTTACCGCTGAATATCGTGCAACGCACGGAAGGAGATATCTTAGTGGCAATGGACATCAGCGGAAAAGACAGTATGCCGTTGGAGCGCAAAGTCAATTTCATCAGTATCTTAGACCGCATGAGCGACCTGCAGATTCAGCAGAACACCTTATTATCTTTGCAACTGACGCCACCCGACATCCATGCCGTGATGCGGCAGTACGCTTATACCACCTTCGATTTTGACAAGGCGGAAACGATTATCGAGGACGGCAAACGAATTATGAACGAAGCATTGGATGGCTATGAAACGGCACATTAGTATATTGGTCGGTGTTATATGTTCTGTACTTTCTCTACGCGCACAAGACACGGTGCGCGTGGAGGATTTTACGTTGGACGAACTGGAAGTGCTGGAGACCTTTGTGATACACGATGACTTCAGTGGTCCGGAGAACAAAATGAAGTATTTTACGCATGACGAGATTCAGCATCTGCCGATTTCCAATGTGGCAGATGTGCTTACTTGCCTTTCCGGTATCGATGTGCGGTCACGGGGAACAAGTAACATACAGACGGATGTGAGTCTGTACGGCGGCACGTTTGACCAGGTGCTGGTATGCATTAACGGTATTCCCGTCAACGATGCACAGACGGGTCATTATGCGATGAACCTGCCTATCACACCGGCGCTGATCGAACGGATCGAGGTGCGTCAAGGGAATGCGGCACTGACTGCCGGTGCATTCACCGGTGCAATTAACATCATCACACGGGAGAAGTGGTCGGATCAATACATGCTGCAGATGGATGCGGGAACGAATGCCGATATTCATCCGCTTTTTGCCGGCAGTTGGGCCCGGAAGGACGTGCATATGAACCTATCTGCCGAATATGCACGCAGTGACGGGTATTATGCCCCGACGAACGAGGCCAAGGAGCAAACGGCCTTGCGAAACACCGACTATCAGTTGGCGAATCTCTATTTTCAGACACGCTGGAGAGATCTGGATGCACAAGTGGGCGTGCAATACAAAGATGCCGGTTTAGGTAGCGGATACGGATTTGCGAGCACCGATCAGTTCGATGCTACGCGTACGCTCTTCGCATCGATCCAAAACAGATGGTGCTTCGGACCGTATTGGCGTCTGAACGCACAAGCGTCCTACCGCACCAACTACGACCGGTACGAATGGCATCGGGGAGCAGTGACGAACCGGCATTGGACGCATTCCGTTCGAGCGGCATTGGAAACCCAATACGATCATCCTAATGCAGGAACAACCACTCTTCGTGCCGAGATCAAGGACGAAACTATCCGTTCCACGAACATGGGAGCGCATAACCGGATCCATGCAACGTTCAGCGCCAAACATTTGTACACATACCGGGGATGGATTGCCTCCTTGGGTGCCGCCGGACATTATAATAATTGGTTCGGATGGGACGGAACGGGATTTGCGTATGTAGGTTATGAATCGCTTTTTCTGACCGCCAGCCGTTCGGTGCGTATGCCTACGTGGACGGACTTGTTTTACAAGGCCGGTGTACAACGGGGAAGTGAGGATCTGAAAGCAGAGAAAGCATGGACCTTGGCGCTGAACGGGCACTATGAATGGCGTTGGCAGAATGCCGGAAAATTAAACATTGCAGGAAACGTCTTCTACCGTTGGGGACAGGATGTCATCGACTGGACTTATGATTCGACAGATCAGTTGTTCCATGCCACCAATCAGAATACAGTGAACACATTCGGTGTGGAACTGAACGCCGCTTATCACCTGAACGAATGGTTAAAGAACATCAGTGTACGGTATGCTTACACGAACTTATCGCTGGATGTTGCCAAGGAAAAAAGCAACTATTTGGACTACTTACGGCACAAAGTAATATTGAACATTGACCATGGTATTTATGTGTGGAAAAGAGGTTGTGTGGGTGCCAACTGGACTCTGCGCTGGCAGGATCGGGAAGGGAGTTATGTAGATATCTACGGCACTGCAGGCAATGCGTATCAACCGGTGCTACTGTTAGACGGCAGTATATATATGGAGTGCGCACGCGTGCGCGTGAGTATGGAATGCACGAATATGACCAATCGGCATTACTATGACTACGGGGGTGTTTTGGAACCCGGTGCACACGGAAGGCTTAGTGTGCGTGCAAACTTTTAAAATGCACAACAAAAATGTTTTGTATTTCAAAAATTGACAGAAAAATGCAAAAAAAATGACAAAAAGTATTGTTAATTCAAAAAAATGTTGTAACTTTGCAGTTGTTTTTGAATACAAGCGCAATAATAAAGAAAAATAGAACATTACAATATGGAAACAGAGCATTATTTATCGGCCCTTAAACGGACAATGAGTAAACGTTGGGATTGCCTTTCGATGACAGATCTGGACGGTGACCATAAATACACATATGCCGATTTGGCAAGAGAGATCGTTAAACTGCACGTCACCTGGCGTGAATGCGGTATCAAAGAGGGCGATAAAATTGCCTTGGCGGGACGTAACTGTTCCAACTGGGGTTTGTTATTCTTGGCGGCTACCAGTTACAAAGCCGTGGTAGTAAGTATTCTTCCGGATTTTACGGCAGAGGGCATCTACTCGTTGGTAGATCATTCGGAATCCGTTCTGCTCTACGTAGGTCCGAATGTGAAGAAGAAGATTGATCCGTCTCAGATGAAGGGGCTGAAAGCGACCATTTTCATGGATGAGATGTCGATTGTAGCATCGGATGACAAGTTCCGCAAGGCTTATGAAGGAGCCGAAGCTGCCTTCCAAAAAGCCTATCCGAACGGTGTATCTCTGAACGATGTCAATTTCCCGACGGATAATATCAATGACTTGGCGGTGATCAACTACACCTCCGGTTCGACGGGCAATCCGAAGGGTGTGATGCTGAGCAACTTGAACCTGTCGGGTAACGTGGACTTTGCGAACCATCGTATTCCTCACCGTCCGGGTGACAAGGTGTTGTCAATGCTTCCGATCGCCCATATGTTCGGTTTGATGTATGAGTTCTTATATCAGGTATGCGACGGTGCGGAAGTGTATTTCCTGACGCAGGCTCCTACCCCGTCGGTGCTGATGAAAGCGTTTGCGCAAGTGAAGCCGTTCATGATTCTTACCGTACCTTTGGTAATCGAGAAGATCGTGAAGAAGGGTGTGTTGCCGAAGATCAGCAGTCCTATGGCCAAGATCATGTGGAAGACCCCGATTCTCAAGAATATCATCCGTGGCAAAGTGAAAGAAGGACTGGACAAGACCTTTGGCGGTCAACTCCGTTTCCTGATTATCGGTGGTGCCGCGTTGAACGGAGAAGTGGAGCAAGTATTACACGATATCAAGTTCCAATACTGCGTAGGTTACGGTATGACCGAGTGCGCTCCGCTGATCAGTTACGAGGACTGGTGGAAATATGCGTTCCATAGTTGCGGTAAGGAGTTAGAGCAATGCCGTGTTCGTATCGATTCCGAGAACCCGATCGCCAAAGACGGTGAGATCCAGGTAAAGGGTATCAACGTGATGATGGGTTATTATAAGAACGAGGAAGCGACAAAGGCAGTATTCACCAAGGACGGCTGGATGCGTACAGGAGACCTGGGTGTGCTGGATAAAGAAGGAAATATCTATATCCACGGCCGTTCAAAGAACATGATTCTGGGTCCGAGTGGTCAGAATATCTATCCGGAGGAGTTGGAGGATAAACTGAACTCAATGCCTTGCGTGATAGAGTCAATTGTGGTAGATCGTGACAATAAATTAGTGGCACTCGTATTCCCGGATACGTCCAAAGAAGGACAGAAACAATTAGGAAACCGGACCATTACGGAGTTGATGGAAGAGAATCGTGTGATCGTGAACCGGAATCTGCCGGCTTACAGTCAGATCAGTGAGATTGAATTGGTTGCATCGGAGTTTGAGAAAACCCCGAAACGCTCCATCAAGAGATATTTATACAAGTAAAGGTTTTTTCATAAGAAAGACGTTATTTTCATAACGTTATTAGTGAGTAAGTAGATGAGATTCCTTGGATGGGATCGAAGCTTGCGGGTAGTTGTGAAACCACCCGCTTGTTTTTTTTTCGCATTTTTCTTGCATATATCAGAAAAAAGCAGTACCTTTGCACTCGCAAAGGTATTAGTTATATTACAAATCAGGAAACATCAATGGTTAAACATTATTTGCAATATTTGTCCGAGGTGATATATCATCAATGGAATGACGCTGCCTTGACGGACTACAATGAAGATCATGAATACACCTTCGGAGAGTTAGCAACGGAGATGCTTCGCCTGCATGTATTGTTTGAATTATACGGGATTAAGAAAGGGGATAAGATTGCATTGGCAGGCCGTAACTGCGCCAATTGGGCGGTTGCCTATCTGGCTATCGCTTCGTATGAAGGTGTTTGTGTAAGTATTCTGCAGGATTTCACGGCGGAAGATATCGCGCATCTATTGGAGCATTCGGACTCGGAGATGCTGTTTGTCGGACCGTACGTATGGAAAGATCTGCAGCAGCAAACCATGCCGGCTAAGATCAAGGCAGTGCATTCGTTGGAAGACTGGCGAACGCTCTATCATGCGGAAGGAACCAAAGCCATAAGCGAAGACGCATGGCATGAGGCTTTCAAGGTAAAATTCCCGCAAGGCATCGAACCGGAGGACATTGCCTTTTCTGCTGATCCGGATGCGTTGTCGCTGATCAACTACACTTCCGGCTCAACGGGTCACCCTAAGGGCGTGATGCTCAACGGACGCAGTCTGAGCAATAACGTGGAAGTAGGCATGAAGATGCTGCCGGTTGACCCGGGACAGCGCTTAGTGTCCATGTTGCCATTAGCGCATATGTTCGGTCAGATATGCGAGTTATTATATCCGCTTACGTCCGGTACACATATTTATTTCCTGACCAAATCCCCTACTCCGTCTATCTTGCTGAAGGCGATGAAAGAGGTGCAGCCGTACCTGGTTGTGACCGTGCCGCTGGTGATTGAGAAGATCTACAAGAAGAACCTGGATCCGTTACTGAGCAAACGGGTGATACGTGCATTCTGGCATACCCCGTTCATTGGCGCTATCCTCAAACGTAAAGTCAAACGAGGTCTGAGGAACGCTTTTGGCGGTAAGTTACGCTATTTCATCTGCGGTGGTGCAGCGATGAATCCGGTGGTTGAGAAATGTCTGATGGATATCCATTTCCCCTTGTCTATCGGTTACGGCATGACAGAATGCGGACCGCTGATCGGAGGTAATCCACCGAAGTACTTCAAAGCGCGTTCCGGCGGTGTACCGGTGATGAATATGGAGGTGAAGATCGACGAGCCTAATCAAGCCGGCATCGGAGAGATTCTGGTCAAGGGCGAGAATGTGATGTTAGGCTATTACAAGAACGAAGAAGCGACGAAAGCCGTGTTCACCGAAGACGGATGGATGCGTACGGGAGACCTGGGCCGACTGGATAAAAAGAAGAATATCTATATCAAAGGACGTTCCAAAACCATGTTTTTAGGTGCGTCAGGACAGAATATCTATCCGGAAGAGATTGAGGACAAACTCAATAACCAGGAAGCGGTAGGCGAATCACTGATCGTAGAAAGGGAAGGCAAACTGGTGGCACTCGTCTTTCCGGATGAGACGCTGACCAAGCGCATGACGCTGGAAGAAGTGCAAAAGATCATGAAGGCGAATCTGGAGAAACTGAACAAGCTTATTCCTTCCTACAGCAAGGTATCGAATATCGAGGTGCAGGAGAAACCTTTTGAGCACACACCGAAGAAGTCTATCAAACGGTTTATGTACAAGTGATACCAACGAAAACGACGACCTTATGGCCGTCGTTTTTATTATATCGTGTCGATAAAGAATTTCTGCTTGCGGTTAAACATGCGTATACCGATTAGCAGTAAAACGAACATGAAACCGATGCTATATGCCAATGCGGTCCAACTGAACTGACCGGCACCGTAGGCTCCGTATTTGAAAGTCTCGATAAGAGCCGTGAGCGGATTAAAGAACATGATCTTATGTAATGTTGGATCAGTCACCGAACTGAGCGGATAGACGATCGGGGTCGCATACATCCAAAGGGAGACAAAGACACCGAAGAAATTGATCAGATCGCGGTACTTCGTTGTCAAAGACGAGATGATCAACCCCAGACCCAATGCGATACCTTGCAGCGTCACTAACACGACAGGGAAAAGGAGCAGGTACCAGGTGGGGTGCAAATCGACTCCACGAATGACGAAGAGCACATAGACAAAGATGAACGTGAACAGTTGCAGCGAGAAACGGAACAAACGTGAGATGACTACCGAGATCGGTGACACCAAACGTGGGAAATAAACTTTTCCGAACAAATTAGCGTTTTTCTGGAACGTGCCGGCTACATCGGTCAGACAGGTAGAGAAATACTCCCACAAGCAGATACCGCTCAGGTAGAACACCGGTTGCGGAATATCATCCGTCTCAATACCGGCAATTTTACCGAACACCACCATGTACATGAACATCGTGAATAAGGGAGATATAAAATACCATCCCATGCCGAAGATGGTTTGCTTGTATTGGACTGTTATATCCCGTTTGACAAACAACCAAATGAGGTACTTCTTCTTCCAAAGTTCCTTCAATCCGAGACCTTTCGCGAAGGATTTAGGCGAGATCTCAGTAGTCCAATAGTTTTCTTGAGTCTGCGCCATGATCACACGGTATCCATGAAGGATTTTTGAACTTTGTTAAACAACATCAATCCGAAGACAAGGAGGATAAAGGTGCAGAACACACTGTATCCGAGCCAAAGCCAGGAGAACTGTCCTTGTCCCAAAAGCGAATATCGGATGGCCTCCACCACAGGGGTGACAGGATTGAGATACATGAGCAGATGCAGTTTTGGATTCGTCACCATGCTCATCGGGTAGATAATCGGTGTGATATATACCCAAAGAGAGATGATCTTGGCTAACATGATCTGCAAGTCACGGTACTTGGTAGTCAGCGAAGAGAAGATCATGCCGAATCCGACTGCCATGAACGCCAATATCGCTACCAGCAACGGGAAAAGCACGATCTGCCAATGAATGAACAGTTCCGTTCCCGTAGCGGCATAGTAAATATAGAACGCTGTGAAAATCGCCAATTGGATAGCGAAGGATAACAAGTTCGTGGTCACTGCCACCAAAGGCATGATGATACGTGGAAAATAGACTTTTCCGAAGATATCGGCATTGGACACAAACGAGTTGGACGTTGCGCTGACACAACTGGCAAAATATCCCCACACCGATATTCCCAAGAGGTAGAACAAGATCGGCGGAACACCGTCCGTCTCGATACCGGCTATACCTCCAAACACCGCCACATAGACGATCACCGACAAAATCGGTGTGATCAAGAACCACAAGGGTCCCAGGATAGTCTGCTTGTATGCTACACGGAAGGCACGGAGAACGAAAAGGATGAACATGTCGCGGTAGCGCCAAATCTCCTTCCAGTCCACGGCCAGCAGTTTATCCTTCGGTGTAATTGTCAAATCCCACTTCTGCTCACTCATGTTTCTTCTCCTTTATATGACGCAAGATCGTCGGTTCTTCCGTGAACCGGTTTTTCTTACCATACACCACCCATTTATCCAAAGCTACCAGGACCGCAGGCACAACGGTGAGGGTTAAAACCACCGCCATGAATGCACCGACAGCCAGACAGCCGACAATATTACGAATCATCAGATCATCGACGCACAATGCCATCACACCGGGACCGATCACCATGATAAGGCCGGAGGTGAGGATGGTTCGAATCGATCCTCTGTATGCGGCACAAACAGCTGCTACAGGCAGCATGGTCTTACGACTTTCCCGATAGTAGTTCGCAAAGAGGATGCCGTAGTCGATAGATGCACCCATGAGAATAGCCTGTACGATGAGGTACGCCAGATAAAGCATCTGCCCCGATAGGAAACCGGCCACCACTACATTGACATACACCGCTGTCATCACAGCAACGATCAATATCGTCGGCACAATAACCGAACGGAAAGTCAATGCCACGATGAGGAAGATCGCCAGAATGGTCAGTAGCGTCACCTTACGGGTCTCCGCACCAAAGCCGTTCTTCATCTCATGGTACATCACGGAACGGCCGATGATATAATGATCACCCTGTATATGCGCATCCGTCAGCGCAAACAGCGTATCTACAAACGCATAGGTCTCAGGAGACTCAGCCGGCAAGGAGGAAAGCACCACAAAGAGGGAGAATTTCTTACCTCGCAACTGCCCCAGACCACTCTGTATCTGCTCCTTGATCATCGGAACACCCATCACTAATGCCGGCGGTAACATCTCCTCCAAGCGTTCATCATAGATGAGTGTATCGCAGAGGTACATCAAGAGATCTTCAAATCCCACACGCATGGTATCACATTGGCTGTGAACGGCTCCATGAAAATCATACAGCAGGGACATCTGTTCCGGTGTGATAGGATCGGAATAAACCTCCGACAGTTTCATGAGTCTATTCAGTTTAGCCGACATCTGTTCCGGCGTGTACTCTTTTCCACCAAAAGCCAATTCCATGAACAACTGCGCCTGCCGGTCTTCTCTGGTCATGCGTTTCTTCACTACTACCTCCTTCGGCTTCTCCGGCATGGATGCCGCAGCACGAGTGGTATCGGTACTATGCAAGGAGCGCTGCAGTTCAGCAATGGTCTGCAGCAATGCCTCGGTGTTGATATCGGCAGGCGAAGCCACCTTGGGTTCTTCCTTCTTCGGCGGATTGGCAATAGTCCATACTTCCTCATCCGACAAGTCGGTAATACCGAATGCCTGAATAAGGATATTCATATCCGAAGGTGTCAAAGACGCATTGGCATCCGCCAGATCCATAAGATATGCGCGCTGCTGCAACAAGCGTTTCTGTTCCTCGCTTACCATTCCGGCTAAAGCAGGGCGCTTGAACAGGTCGTCTTTCAACAGATGCACATACTCTAACGGTGTCAGTTTACGCTTTCCTTTAGGCGCATAGCCGTACACGAACTTCGTCTGCCAGGAGGTGGATCCCATGAACAGAGACATTTCGCTGACCGACATCGGCACACGGATAGCCGTTGTGTCCGTCAGTTTATGCATCTCCACTGCTACCGCCGAAGGTTTTTCCGCCTTCAGATGTTCAAAGAATGGAACAACCGCTACCTTATCAATCTCCACACGCGGTGCCAGCGAGTCATTTGTGACAGCAAGCGGAGCCGGAGTGACCATGATAGGAGCAATCGTTTCACGCGGTAAAACCACCGTATCTTCAATCGGCTCCGGTTTAACAGCAACGACCGGCGCCGGTTCGGGTTCTTCCGGGATTGCCGGAGTCTGATCCAACATCGATTGCAGGCGCTCTATCTGCTCCGTCATCTCATCGTCCAGATAGGAGGCAAACAACGGATTATTAACCACATGCGAATGCAGGAAATGCGCCAACTCAGGGAAACTCATCTTCGTAGGAATCGAATCCTTGGAGCGCAAATAATAGACGATACGTACCATTTCCGGCGTGATCATATCGACCATTTCAGGAGGTATGGCCATACCTTCGGGTAGCATCTCCTTGAAATCCGTCATCAAGGTGCGGGCATGGGATGCCATCTGGGCAGGTGTCAGTTTCTGACTCATCAAAGTCGGATAACTAACTACCGTCTGCACACCCTGTTTATCCAATACCGCATCGGCCAAGCTGTATATCGAATTTTCTTCCTCCGTGCGATAGAGCACCACAAACGGATTCGGCGACGGGAATACTTTTTCTATCTCCGACTCTGCTTTTTCCGAGAAGAAGATGGTAGTCTGTTGCGAGAAATACCATCCTGCGACAGCCAGCAGGATAGCGCCGGCAGCCATCGGCAGTTTATGTGCCGCCACAAAACGGGCAAATTTATCCGTAGGAGGTACGTAGGCCGGTTTAGCGGTTTTATTGATCGTACGGCGGAACAACATCATCAGCGAAGGCATGACGGTGAATGTACAGATCAGCGAGAAGACCACTCCCTTCGCCAATACCACTCCCATGTCGGCACCTATCTTTAGGCGCATAAAGCACAACATAAGCAAACCGACAACGGTGGTAAAAGCGGAAGATAAGATCGAAGGTGCGGCACGACGGATGGCATTATTGGCTGCAATCACGGCCGTACTACGATCCATGCGGTCATTCTGTTCCTGTCTGTATCGATTCAGCAGCACGATGCAATAGTCCAAGGACAAGACGGCTTGCAGGATAGGTCCGATAAAGTTTGTCGTCATGGACACGGAGGGCAATAATGCATTCGTGCCCACATTGAGGAGGATGGCAATTCCGGCGGTCAATAGAATCACGATAGGTTCAAACCAGCTCTGCGCCATAACAAAGAGCACAAGCATGATCATGACACCCGCTATGATCATCACCGATAACGGAGGGGTAGCACCGTCTTGACTGGTCTCCACGATACAGTTTCCTCCAAATCGGTTACTGATCTGCGAACCCAAAGACTTCTGGTTTACATGATTCGGAACATCCAGGTCAAACACCGTAGCCGTGCTATCTTCCGAATATCGGAAAGTTACCCCATGTACATCGGGGTAGCCCGACAACAATGTCTTGACTCCGGGAATCTCATTAGGCCGCAAGCCTTCGAACATCACATGGACGTTTGATCCGGAAAGTTGCGAAATAGATCCAAACTCCGCTTCCAGGGAGTCTTTTCCCATCGTCATCTGGGAGTCATCGGGCAGATACTTGCTCATGTCATTATTCACGTTAATACGGAATATCATAATGACACTAAGCACCGCTATCAGCAGTGTACCCAGAAATAGAATATAATGCGTTCTACGTCTCAAAATATTTGTCCGCTTTTTGTTTATTCAAACGCTCCCATGTGCAGCATAGCCACCTCTTTGGGCGTAAGGAAACGCCATTTGCCGCGACCGACATTCTTCTTGGTTAAACCGGCAAAAGACACACGATCCAGGTTCACCACCTTATATCCCACTTTCTCGAAGATACGACGGACAACACGGTTTTGTCCGGAATGGATCTCCAAACCGATGTGCTTACGATCGGTTTTGGGGAACTCCAATGCATCGGGAACGATGCGCTCGTCATCCAGTACCACACCGGCACGTACAATCGCCTCATCCACTTCATCCAATTCGCGATCCAGCGTAACGGCATAGATCTTCTTCTTATGGAATTTAGGATGGGTCAGTTTGGCTGCCAAATCGCCGTCATTGGTAAGCAGCAGCACACCGGTAGTATTACGGTCCAAACGACCTACCGGATAGATACGCTCAGCACAAGCATTACGTACAATATCAATCACCGTGTGACGCTCTTGCGGATCATCGGTGGTCGTAACGGTGTTCTTGGGTTTATTGAGCAGGATATATACCTTCCGTTCCCGACGAACCGGCTGGTCATGGAAACGGATATCATCCGTCGGCAGCACTTTGGCACCCAAGTTATCTACGGTCACACCATTCACAGTGATTACACCTGCTTGGATAAAATCATCTGCTTCACGACGGGAACAGATACCGGCATTCGCCAGGTATTTATTCAAACGAACCGGCTTTGTCGGATCTTCCATTTTCTCCCGGTACACCTGTTGCTTGTGTGCCGAATAGAGATTATTGTTCCGTTTAGGTTTACCTCCGAACGGTTTGTTCGGGCGTTGAGGACGCTCCGTTGATTCTCCGAATGAACGTTTCGGACGATCTGTAGAGGGATGTTCAGAAAAATCCCGTGTAAAACGCGGTCTGGGCGAAACGGGAGTTCCCTCTCTATGGAAACGCGGACGAGGTCTGCGTTCTCCATCATTGTTCAAGTTGTTATACATTCTTTTATTGCATTATGCGTATACTCACGTACGCGCGTTAATTATATAATGTGAAAAGGCAAAAGGCATTTTACGCCTTTCACCTTTCACTTTTCACTTTTCACCTTTCTCAGGCTTCAGCTTGCTCGATAGCCAATTTACCACGGTAGTAGCCGCAGGAAGGGCATACGGTGTGATAAATGTGCAGAGCGCCACAGTTCGGGCATGTTGCCAATGTAGGAGCTTTTACTACGTCATGGGTACGACGTTTCGCTTGTCTGGTGTGGCTTTGTCTTCTTTTAGGATGTGCCATAATATTCTAATTTTTTGATTTCTGATTTGTAATTTGTTATTTATCAATCATCAATCTCGGGATCCAAATCGTCACATAGGTGATCATGGAGGAGAAGTTCCATCTGCTTATTGCACTCACCTTCTTGGTGACAGTGAACGATCGGAATATTGATACTTACTATTTCATAGGCGAGCCAAGAGAGATCGAGACGTTGACTATTAGCTATTGGCTGTTGGCCTTCTTCGTCTTCGGAGAATATCTCTTGTTCGTCATTTATTTCAAGGGGCATCGGGTCGAGGCATCTATCACACACGACAAAGACAGTTCCATGAACCGCGATGTTGAGCTGATAGTCCTCCTCCCGGAGATTTAGCGTCGCTTTTGCTACCACCGTTCCACTTAGAATTTCCGACTTCTCTAAGGAAGCAAAGAACTCGTCATCTAACTGAATATCAAACTGATGCGTGCCTATAGGCAGACGCGACAAGTCGATCATATAGTGGTCTTTCTCGCTCATAGACGCAAAATCGGGTGCAAAATTACAAAAAAAAAATGACATACGCAAATTTATATATCATTTTTTTGCATTTTTCCTAATTTTAGGAATATTACAGTTGTATCACAGTAAGTCCAGCTCCACCGTGATTCACGTCTCCATCTCCGAAATCGAGTGTACTCATACCCCGTTTGCGGCGTTGATGATTCAATGAAGACAGGTAATCTCGCGTCAGTTGTTTGAGTGCGCCGGTACCGGTACCGTGCAATATCGTCACTTCCCCTGCTCCCACCATCATCGCATCGTCCATATAAGCGATGAGGCGTTCCAACGCTTCGTCGGCACGCATACCACGTAAATCCAACGTACGTGAAAAAGACAAAGTACGCTGACGCACAATAGAGGTAGTGGACGAAGGTGCTGCAGGAACGGTGTTCTTGAGAATCTTTAGATCCTTAAAATCCTTGAGCCGTTGCGGCACACCCACCTGCTCTTTAAGCGCCTCCACTTTGGCCCGGGCCACTTTGGTCTTTTCCTTATCCGCCTTCGCTTCTTTGATCTCACGAATCGTGCGTTCAATGGTAGCATTGGATTGCTGTAACAGTTCTGCCGCCTGCTCACGTGCTTCCTCAAGAATCATTTTCTTCTGCTGCTTGACGCCTTTCAACTGCTCCTCGTACTGTGCCATGCGCTCCTCCAATACTTTCTCTTTTTGACGGATCGCCTGCCGTTTATTCTCCCAATAGCGCTTGTCGCGTGCGATGTCCTGCAGTTGTTTATCGTAGTCAATATGTTGCTCTCCGACGAGATCAGTAGCATATTGAATGATTTCCTCACCAAGTCCTATTTGCCTTGCAATTTCAATAGCAAACGAACTGCCGGCCTGTCCGATGGATAATTGGAAAAGCGGTTTCATCGCCCCCCGGTCATAAAGCATCGCACCATTCACCACTCCCGGAGTAATCTCCGCAAAATGTTTGAGGTTCGTATAGTGAGTGGTAATAACACCGAAGACGTGCCGGTTCACCAATTCACGCAGGATAGCTTCCGCAATAGCACCACCGATAAGCGGTTCGGTACCCGTTCCCATCTCGTCGATCAGCACCAAGGTATGGTCATCCGCCTGCCGCAAGAACGTACGCATGTTTCGCAAATGCGAGGAATAAGTGGACAACTCATCCTGTATCGACTGCTCATCTCCGATGTCGATCATCAGCTGGTGAAACAATCCTGCCCTACTCTGCTCTGCCACAGGCACCAATAGTCCGCATTGAAGCATGTACTGCAGCAAAGCGACTGTTTTAAGGCACACCGACTTACCGCCGGCATTTGCACCGGAGATAACGAGCACATGGTTTTTATATGCATGGAGCCGTATGGACAATGGAACAACCGTCTTTCCCTGCGGCGTATAATGCAGCCAAAGAACCGGATGACGGGCTTCCGACCATTCCAACATCGGTTCATTCACCAGTTCCGGTCGAATCGCATGCAAGGTATCGGCCAAGGATACTTTCGCTGAAAGAAAATCCACCTGCGCTAACATTCGTTGCGAAGCAAGAATCTGCTCCGTTTGTGGGCGTAACTGATCGGTCACGGCCTGCAAAATACGAATGCGTTCCCTTCGCTCAGCGCCTTCCAGTTCCCGAATATGATTGTTGGCATCCACCACTTGCTGCGGTTCGATATACACCGTTTTTCCGGTAGCTGACTCATCGTGTACGATGCCGCCTATCTTGCGTTTGAAACCGGGAGAGACCGGAATAACCAATCGTCCTTCACGCAAAGTAGGTGCCGCATCCGCATCCACAAATCCATCTGCTTTCGCTTGCCGCAAGATAGAAGCCAACGCACGCCCGACGGCACCCTGCTGATTCGCTATCTCCCGACGGATACGGTGCAATTCCGGAGATGCGTTATCCGCCAAACGGCCATAACGGTCAAGAATGCGATCGATCTCTTTCACTAAGTTTCCTAAGACTCTCAGGCTTCCTAAACCGCCCAGTTCTTTCAGTAGCGGATATTTCTTTTCATCTAATCCGGCGAAGAACTGTTCTAACTCCACCGCAAATGCCAGCGTATGCCTTAGATCATCCAGTTCCGCTTCATCCAGAAAAAGTCCTTCCACACGAATGCGTGCCACACATTCCCGAACATCGTTGATGTCCCCACGCGGAAAAGAAAGCATGGGATCAGCTTGCGCCAGACGCATTTGATCCGTCAATGAAAGGATACGTTGCACGGTTTCAAAATCCGTCTCCATGCGCATGGCATCCACCTGTTCACGCCCCAACGGAGAAGCACAGCGACGCTGCAACTCTTCCCGAATAACCGAAAAGTCGATCTTTGATTCTATGTTGGAAGGATAATACATCAGCCCAATATTCTGCAGTCTTTGATAGCGGGTGCACCGACGGCTTCATTCAACTTTCGAACCAGTTCAAAGCGGTTTTCAAAGAGTTGCGCCTTGAGTGCCGCTGAGTTCACATGCACAATGAGCATGCCGTCTTTCACCTCGATACTTCGTGTTAGTTTGGAAATCGTTTCCCCCATCACCTGCGGCCATATTTCTTCGATCTGCACATCAAGCACAGACTGTTCCAAACCGCTCTCACGGAGGTATTCCACAAGAGCGTCGGTGATGGAAAGGGTATTAGCGGGCGCCATCGTCTTTCACTTTTTTGAGATACAGTTTCTGGCGGGTACGGAAGGTACGGATCGTCGGATCCAGACCATTCAGTTTCTGAATCGCTTCGATCATCACACATTCTTCCTGACTGAGTTTCCAAAGCGACTGGCCGGGAAACGTCATCACATACTCCTTAGTTCCCGTTGATTTCTTTGCAGCCAGATAGATTCGGTCCCCCGGCATCAGATCCCGTCCCAAAGCATCGTTATTCTCCCGCAGATCCCGTTCCCGTACATTCAGCCGGAAAGCCACATTCGCATAGGTATCCCCTTCACGAGCCGTAACATAACTCACTCCGTTGAATTTCTTTTTCGGATGTGCTAACAGAAAACTGTCACGTTCCTGACGAGCCGTCAAAGGCTCTTTAAATTCCGGTTCCGGATCGTTATGAATGACCATGATCGGTTCGGTCTTATGAACCACCACCGCCTTGAGCGGTCGTTTCGGCTGTTCATACACTTGATGTACCTGCGCCTGAGGATCAAACATACCTACCTCCGCCAGGGAAACCAAGGTATCCAAACGGTAGTCTTCAATAATCTTAATTAGTTTCGGTGCATAGTTCTTATCCGTTGCATAACCGCATTCTTTGAGCCGATATGCCCAGCCTTCGTAGTCTTCCGGTACAATCTCAAAACAGGTCTCATAACGAGGCCGCTGCAAGAATAGCGCATGGTCATTAAAGGACTCTGCCGCATTAGCGTACTGACGGAAACACTCGCCCTTCGAATCATCGTCATAATAATAGACCGCACCCATCCAGTCATTATTGCATTTAATGCCGAAATGGTTATTGGCATTAACCGCCAGTTCACTCTGTCCGGCACCGGACTCCAGCAAGGCTTGCGCCATGATGATAGAAGCCGGAATACCATAGGTGGCCTGGTTCTCGATAGCGGTATATTTCCATTGTTCGATATAATCGAGATACGCCTGGTTTTGCGCCATAAGACCCATCGAGCAGGTCCAACATAATGCTAAAAAGAGTATTTTTTTCATATTCACTTTTCAATTTCCACAAAAACGGGCACAAAAGTACAAAAAAATTTGCATATATGCAAAAAAAGCAGTAATTTTGTGCCGTAAAATTTAATTTTTATGAAAAAATACGTATTTATCAGTCTATTCGCGTTGGTAGCAGTAGCATTTACCGCTTGTACAAGCGCCGACGCACCGCAACACAAACGGACCGTTGATCTGGTAGCGAACTCCAATAGTTGGACCTTCGATGAGGGAGCCAACATGTATTTCTGCCATTTCGATGTGGCGGAAATCACTTCGAAAGTATATAACTACGGTGAGTTCAGCGTGAACCGCGAATACAACACAGGTACACCGAACGCCTATCAGGTAGCATTGCCGGAAACAACCTATCAGCAGGTGGATCTGGATAACGGCGACGGCACGTCCAGTCCTTATTATTTCCAACAGCATATCGACTATGCCGTAGGCATCGGGTTTGTAGAAGTATTCTGCACGATCTCCGATTTCTACTATGAAGGCTTCAGTCCGGAAGGAATGCTGTTCCGTCTGCAGATGACCTATTAGCAGTCAGCCATCAGACATCAGACATACATATTAGGACCCTGTAGCGCCGAAAGTCGCGAACAGGTATTGTTCACCGCGGAACAAATCAAAGCGTCCTGCGGTGATATTCCTTTTATATTTCGCGCAGGCGCGTGGAAGCCACGTACGAGTCCGCATACCTTTCAAGGTGTTGGTGACGAGGCTTTGGTATGGTTGCAAGAAGTCAAAGCACGTTTCGGCATTCCGGTAGCCACGGAAGCAGCGACACCGGAACACGTAGAGAAAGCGCTGAAGGTAGGGATAGACTATGTATGGATAGGCGCCAGAACCAGCGCCAGTCCTATTGCTGTAGAAGCCATCGCGCAAGCGCTGAAGGATCATCCTCTGAAAGGAGTGCTGATCAAGAACCCGGTGAATGCCGATGCGCAGTTATGGTTAGGGAACATCGAGCGCTTGGAAAAAACGGGTATTCCGGTGATGGCGGTACATCGAGGCTGCAATCACCAGCCGTGCTGGTCTTTGGCGCATGCGATCCGTACACAACGACCGGATATACCGCTGCTGTTAGACCCAAGCCATATGAGCGGCAATGCGGCCAAAGTGCCGGAGTTGATGTCCAAAATAGAAGAATTATCGTTGGACGGTGCGATGATCGAAGTGCATTGTGATCCGGCGAATGCGTTATCCGACAATGCACAGCAGATAACCCCTGATCGTATAAATCACCTTATTACATCGATAGCATTACCTGATCATCCTAGACTTTACACCTATGAATCACCTACCCAGGACCTGGAAGAGTTGAACTGGCTGCGGGCGGAAATCGATGAACTGGATGACCGTCTATGGGACACAATTTCAGCGCGCATGGAAGTGAGCAAACGGATCGGAGCATGGAAGAAAGCGCACGGCGTAGCACCGCTTCAGCCGGAACGGTACCGGCAGATAGCTGATAAAGTACAACAAAAAGGAGATTTTGCACTCCGCATATGGGATTTGATACACGAAGAGAGTTTGAAACAACAAGAATAGTGAAAAGATTTTTATATATACTGATTTTTTTCCTGGGTATTGCCGGGATGGCAAAGGCGCAGG
Source organism: uncultured Bacteroidales bacterium (assembly GCA_946403315.1). GTDB lineage: Bacteria > Bacteroidota > Bacteroidia > Bacteroidales > Paludibacteraceae > Colicola. Next base: position 31,515 of record CAMIZK010000001.1, read on the forward strand.
ATGGTAGCGGTCTAACGACCGGTATATCGGGTATCGTGGTAGATGAAAATACCGGAGAGACCTTACCGTTTGTGCAAATCTACTTCCTTAAGTCCACAACGAACAAAGGTATGATTGCATCGGAAGTAGGTACTACCTCCGATATTGACGGTAATTTCTCCATCAGCAACACGGAGGGATATATCACCGTCAATTTTCAGATGATAGGTTACAAGACGGAGATGTTAACCTTGCGCAAAGGCCAAAACCGCACCAACGTGAAGGTGAAACTGAAACCCGACGTCTATGGCCTACAGGATATCGTAGTCACACCCAAGAACCGCAAACGGGATTACAAACGCAAAGGAAACCCAGCGGTAGAACTGATCAACAACGTCATTGCACGCAAAGATTCGTTCTGTGTACGAACGGCCGACCAATACACAGCTACCAGTTATTCGCGTATGTCCTTTGCGCTGGATAACATCACGGTCAACTGGGAAAAACCATTCTGGAAGAAGTTCAATTTTGTGCAGAAATACATTGACACGACGGGTGTTTATCCGAACGTGACGGTAAGTATTCGGGAGCATTTGAACGAAGAGTATTTCCAGCGCAAACCGCACCGTGAGAAGAAAGTGCTGCAGAAAAAACGTATCTTCGGTATCGAGGATGTGATCGGTTCAGGCAGTTTTCAAGAGAACGTCAACGCTATCTTCAAAGATGTGGACATCAATGACAATAGCATGAACCTGCTGTTCAATCGCTTCGTGTCGCCTTTGTCCTCTACACTTGCCACCACGTTCTACCAGTACTATATCATGGATACGATCATGGTGGACGGCTATCCGTGTATCGACTTGGCGTTTGTGCCGGTGAACTCCCAGAGTTACGGGTTTACCGGTCACCTCTATATCGTAAATGACTCCACTTTCCGGCTTAAGAAATACGCCATTAACGTACCGCCGGAGATCAACCTCAACTTTGTAAGTAACTTCTCCATCGAGCATAGCTACACCCAGTTGGAGAACGGTTTATGGGCGCCGGATAGAACGACGACATATGCCAAATTCTATATTCTGAACAACAAACGCGGTATTTTAGCTCGTCAGACAAGGATTTATACCGGATGGGATCTGGAGACCCCAATTCCCCGGGAGACGTTCTCCAGTTTTAATGAAGATGAAGTGGAAACGAATGACTCTACGGCCGTCCGGCTCAATGCCGCCGCTTGGGAGAGTTTGCGACCGGAACCGCTGACATTCTATGAGAGTTCCGTGGAGAACCTGGTAGACGAATTTACCCACACGCCGGCGTTTAACAGTCTGGCGCTCTTTGTGAATGCCATCACGACGGAGTTTATTCCTACGGTACCTTCCTCTATCATGTGGGAGAGTAAGTTTGACATCGGTCCGATTTATAACTTCCTCAGTTGGAATCCGCTGGAAGGGGTGCGTGTGCGTTTCGGTGGTGCCAGTACTTCCAAGTTACATGACCAGGTGTTCTTCCGCAGTTATGTGGCCTTCGGTACCAAGGACTTGAGACCGAAATACAATGCGACGCTGGTGTATACCTTCGACAAACACAAGAACCATCCTTATACCGGTCTACGTCACCATATTCAGTTTAGTGCGCAGTACGATGTAGAGGAACCGGGACAAGTAACTGACGTCGTGACACGAGATAATATCCTGATGTCTATCCCGTTGAGCAAACCGACGGTGGGCTTTAACCAATATGTCTTCCATGCCAAAGTGGATTATATGAAGGAATGGCCGAATAAGTTCTCCATTAAGACCGGTTTTGACTTCAACAACAACGAAGCCGCCGGCGCGTTAACCTACAAACGGATGAATTGGGCCATGCAACCCGACTCGTCATGGACGCTGTCGCAAAACATCATTCCTTCTTATCGTAACTATGAGGGATACCTGGAGTTCCAATACTCACCGGGTAGCCGTATTTCCATTGACCGGATGGGCTTTGAAAGTCCGTGGGGAATGGAGAAAGATGCACCTACGTTTAAACTCAAACACGTAGTGGGCTATCTGGACGACCGGCACACCGGTGGTGACGGATTTATCTATAACCGTACCGAGTTCTCGTTTGACAAGCGCTTCTGGTTCTCCGCTTTCGGTCACTTGGATATGCGAATCCAGACCGGTATGGTGTGGCAGAAAGCACCGTTCACTAAACTGTATATCCCGGAGAGCAGTACCAGTATTCTGCTGGCACAACGGTCGTTTAACCAGATGAAACCGATGGAGTTCCTCATGGACCAGCACGTTTCGCTTTTCGCTACCTATTACTTCAAAGGCTGGATCTTGAACCGCATCCCGGGTATCAACAAACTCAAGTTACGCGGTGTCGTTTCGTTTGCAGGTGTGTACGGTGGTTTGACCAAGAAGAACAACCCGTATCTCGAAACAGGAACAGGTCTGTATGAGTTCCCTCACACGCCGTGGGAGAAAAATGCAGATGGAACGGATAACATGCAGGCAGCATTTGACAATAACGGCTATATCAAAGATAACTTCCGCACCTCGTCTCCGATTGGTAAACTGCCGTACATGGAGATAACGGCCGGCTTTGAGAATATCTTGAAATTTATCCGTATCGATTATATCCGCCGTCTCACATATAATGACTACGAGTTGCCGTATATGATCCAGAAGATGGAGCCGGATCCGGAGAATCCGGTGCAGTTCAAACCTGCCGTAGATGAGAACGGTGATCCGGTGATGATTCACGGTCGCCGTAAGATCGGTGCCTGGGGTCGAAACGGAGTAAAAATAACCGTGCGTTTTGCTTTATGATCATGAAAAAGACATTATTGACACTTATTATCGCTGTGCTGTCGCTGAGTATGGCAGCGCAGAACAAGGAGACGAAACTGCAGATGACGCTGGATGAGATGAAAGCGCAGTTGGAGGATTTTGACACAGAACGTTTGCTGGATTCTTTGGACCAGGAGAAACTGCCGAAACTGGTATCCGGAGGTGTGTTCGGTGGTGGAAACATAAGCAATTTCATCATCACCCGAAACCATCGCCCGATGAGTTCATATATGCGTATCGGTGCTGAAGTAGGCGGATTCCTGGATTTCGCCATCACCAAGCATTTTGCAGTACAACCCCAAGTGATCCTCACCGCCCAACAAAACTATTTTGCGGCTACGGACACCACAAACCGTTTGTGGTCTTTCGGTGTGGATATACCTATTTATTTCCTGGGGCGTTTCGGCAACATGGAGAAAGGCTATATCCAGTTTGGCGGTGGTATCTTCACGCATTTCACATACCTCAGTAACGTGCAAAACAAATACCATAATGTAGATGCCACGCAAGCGACAACGCCCGATGCAGCGCCTCATCGAATCTTGATGGAGGATACCTATGATTACAGCCGTCTGTACAGCCTGCATAACAACCATTTCGGTGTCTGTCTGATGGTAGGATATGAATGCCCGTTCGGAATGATCATCAACGCACAATACAAGGTGAGCCTATCTGACATCGCCGGTTTTTACAGCGAAAAAAAGGGCACCGCCGATGCCGATGCCCTTATTTACCCTCAGTCGATAAGCTTACACGTAGGTTATCGCTGGAAATAATTATTACGAATCACTTTATCGGATAACACGAACGCGTCTTTCTCTTGAATGGCGCGTTTTTGTGTGCTATCCATCAGGTTGATACCAAAGCCGTGCCAACGATAGTTCTCCACACCTAACACAGACTGATAGGTAGGATAGATATCCATCTGGTACGCATCCTCCGTATATCTCGGATTGCCGTTGATCTTCGGGGAATAGATGATAAGCGGTAAGCAATCATCTTCCGGTGTAAGCTCCGAAATCCATGTATCTGCCGGATCTGTATTGTTCTTCTTGAAACGCTTGATATACTCATGCATCGAATCGCGTAACTCATAATGGAGGATACGGTGATCACCGGTGATGACGATGGTGTAGTTCTGCAGTACCGGATCGGACTCCACCTTACGGATGAAATACCCTACTCCGGCATCCAAGGCATTGAAGCCACGGATGAAGTTGTACATCACCCAATACATACCCTTGCCGGAAATATCCAGATTGCTGTATTTCTCATTCAGGAACGGTGCGTGCGTAGATTGCGTGATACACTGGATATACCGGTGTCCTTCATCCACCAGGCTGTCCAGTTTCTGGAACAGGATCGTGTCCACATCGCAATAACTGATGGTGGTGTCGTATCCATAAGCCGGCGACATCTGCGTTTGGTTCCATACACACGGATCGTGCGGCAGCAAACAGATGGCACTGTCCGGCGCCAAGGTCATGATACCCGGATAGGTGTTGGTCGGATAATGCAGACAAGTAGCGCCGGCATTAATCGGCAGCAGACCCGTGTTCACAATCATCTGGCCGTCTGCCGAAGGCGCACCTACGATCTGCGTATGAATCCTATTGGCATAGAACACATGATCGTTCTGCGTAAACCGATATAGGTTCGGCATGATCTCCGGTGTTACTACCCAGTTCTCCAAACTCTCCAGCAGCACGATGATCAACGGACTATCCAGCGTATCCTGCGCTTCTACGCCCTTATCCAAGGTAGCCATCATCACCGAATCCTGTGCATTCAACGGCCGTTCCGGTTGCATATCTTTCAGCATCAGATAATAGTCGGTCGTGATATAGAACGGTGAATAGAGGATACTCGTGTTAGCCACCGCCATGGGGAAATGGTTTCCATATACCCGTTCCCGGTGTTCCCGGATAAAAGGAAGAGGATCGTACTTCGATTCGATATCCTGTTTCGTCTGCGCATGAACAAACAAGAGTTCCGATCCTTGACGCAGACCGATAGAAACCAGCACAATAATCAACCATGCTTTCCAGTTTCGCTGGGTACGCTTCGGCAGATACATGAACAGCAAGCCAAAGAGGGCAGTCATTCCGAAGAACAGCAGATCAATATCCAGTTCCACATAGATCAGTACCGACCAGAAATAGCCGTGTAAGTTACCGGACATATTAAATGCCTCCGCATCCAGCAAAATATGGTTATTGCGCATGTAAATCAGGTTCGCTATCATCCAGGCGTCTACCACCACAGACAGGAAGATCAACCACCGCTTGTTCCGCAGCAGGAAAGTAAAAGAAGCAAACAGAAGCGCCGCAGCGATCTTACTGATGATCATCGCGAAACCGTTTTGCACGGAGGTGTAAATCTCAAACTCCCGGAACGCAAAATGGTCAAAAATCAGGGTTTGCACAAAGAACAGCACCGCAAACGCACCAAACACAAACCATCCGGCACGGTTTCCCACAGCCATCCATTCGCGGCATTTATCGCGCCAAACTACATACGCCGCACGACGCTGTTTCATCGATTCAAGGTGTTTCTTACAATCCATAATGAATCTTATTGTTTTAAATTTTAGCAATAAACATACATCCGGTGATCACCATCGCCACACCGATCCACTGCATATATCCCACCTGTTCGTGGAAGACAAACAGACCGGCAAGAATACCGAAGATAAAACCGAGACTGGTCAACGGATAGATCTGCGAGAAAGGATATTTATTCAATAACCACAGCCAGAACAAGTTCGCTGCGATCATGAGGAAGATGGCAAACATCAACCAGGCGTTCGTCAGCACGTGATGCCAAATAAACGACCAACTCCACTCCCAAGTCAGACCCTTCATCGCCAATTTAAGGGCGACTTGACTGAAGGCCAACATTGCTGTCTGCAACAGCATCAAAAGAATCATTCCTATCATACCGTTATACCGTGTTTCAATTTATACGACTGTTGGATATCCCGATAGCGCAGGATCACTTCCTCGATCACATTCTCCCAGGAACGTGCGATTGTGGAAGAAGCCTTGTTGCCCACCTGCTGCAGCATCTTTGGATGCGTCATCAGATAGACGATACGATCCGCATAGGCCTGCACATCATTCGGCGTTAAGAATCCGTTCACATCCGTTTGGATCACTTCCGCTGCCGTGGACTCCTGTAACATCAAGGCCGGCGTATGCATGGCTGCAGCTTCACGTACCACCAACGGTGCATTGTCATACAACGACGGGAAGAGAAACAGATCCGCTGCCGCATCGATACGTTTGAGCCGTCCCCGATCATGGATATTGCCTAACAAAGTCACGCGATCCTGCAGCCCCAGTTCATCGATCTTACGATGAATCGCACTGACGGCATACCCCGTTCCTACCATGTACAGATGGAAGGGCTTATCCTTGATCAACGCCAAAGCATCCAGGATAAATCCGATATTCTTCTCCCATATATGCTGCCCTACAAAAAGCAGCATAATCTCGTCTTGTTTCAGACCTAACTCGGCACGCATCTGCGCACGCATCGATTCGATCAACTCCACCGGTGTGCAGAAATCATTACCGTTCTCCACCACATCCACGTGACCTTTGAAACCGTACTCCCGTAAGGTCGGTTCTACCGCTGCCTGCGGTATCCATACTTCATCCGCTTTCTCGAAGAACTTAATAATATGCTTCACCATCCAGTCCACGACCCGTTTATTGGGCACGTTATGCTCAAAATCCTGACGGTATTTGGAATGGAAAGTAGCCACCAAGGGGATGCTTTGCTTCTTCGCCGCCGAATAAGCCAGGTCACCCGTCACAAACGGACAGTGCGCATGCACCAGTTCAAACTCCTGCTTATGGAACTGCCGAAGGAAAGAGGGCGACAGATGCGGCATACCGTACCGGTAGGGTGCTCTAAAAGGAATCGTCACCGACGGCACCAGATCTATCGGATAAGGCGCTGCCTTAATCACATCGTCCATTTCAGGCGCATAGTCCGTGATGACACGTACGTCATACCCTTTCTGCGTCAACCAATAAGCATAGTTCTGCGCCGTTAACGCTACGCCGTCCAAGATAGGCGGAAAATTATCGTTAAAGATACCAAACATACTCTGTTTCGATTTTGCGGGCGCAAAATTACAAAAAAAATCCCACATATGCAAGCATACGCAGGATTTTTTTCGAATTTATGTACTTTTTTTAATTAATACAGCATAATTTTACCGGAACTGAGTCGTGTCTTCTCATCGGCAAAGAAACAATAGATATACGGCTGACCCGGTATCACATCGATCAACAGACCGGAACGGGTATCCGTCACATCGTTCAGATGTTGCTGCATGTCTGCGCCCTGAATGATCTGTGCATCATTCGGGTTTGCAACCGGTACTCGGTCATAGAATACCATATGTCCGTACTGGTCGTAGAGGGCGATAGTCACACCCTGACGAACGGTAGCCGCCAGAATCTGGCACGAACCCTGTACGCGTTTGAGCAGCACGTCGGCGGAGGTCACCTGCTCACCCGGTTTGATATCCGAGATCGCAAAGTCAATATAGTAATACCGCTCGCTTCCGTCAGCTGCCGTACAAATGATGGCACAAGTATCACCAATTACCACACGACCCAGATCGACTTCCGCATTCTCCGAACGTGCTTCCGCATTAATCTCCGGTACCGCACCACCTTCTAATATATAATAGGTGTAGAACGTGGTCTCCGGATCAAAGTCAGCCAGCATATTTCCATCCACTGTGATCCATGCCAAAGCATTGTCACCGTCTTGCGCCGTGATCTGACTGATCAGATAGGTGCAGGATGTATATCCGTCTTGCGCCACAACCACGATATTGATCACGCCGTCTGCATCGGTATAGATCGTATCTACGGCCAGGCTGTCGCTTAAGGTATAAGTCACAGTCTCCTGCGTGAAGTAAGCCGCACTGTCTGTTCCGTACGGATGCGCATACACATATTCGGTCTTCGTCGGACGGAAGTCCGCAAACTCCTCACCATTCATTGCCAGCGAGATCAACAAGGCGTCAGACGGTTTGACGAAATGGAAAGTGATCGTATAGATCGCCTGATCCTCACCGTTCGGTGCCGTCACCGTCACATCGATCTGCACATCGCCGTTCGGCAGGTAATGCAAGGTCGTATCCGCCTGCTGCTCCTCGTCGTAATAAACCGGAGTGATCGTCGGCAACTGCGCCTCTAAGCTCTGCTCCTTGTCGTATTGCAGGTTCACCAGATAACTGTACACCTCCGGACGATACGGGAATTGCGACGTCGGATAGGTCGTTCCGTCCGCATCCGTCAGCACGATGTCACGCAACGTGGTGTTAGCCGATTTGAGGCGCTCAAACGTCATCTTATAGGTACTCTGATAATTAATATCTTCCGCCGTCACATAAACCAGCACCGTATCTTCTACCACTTGGATCTCGTACACTTGTGCTTCCTCTTTCTTGATCACGGAAACTACCGGAACAGATGCTTCTTTCTCGATCTCCACCTTGTAGTTGAAGCGCTCCGAATCGAAGTAAGCCAACGGTTTACCACCTAAGTTAATCATGTTCAGCGTCGCTACCGTGGACAGTTCCACCGGATAATGGATCGTGTACAGACGCGTCTTACCGGTAGCTGCCGTCACGGTGATGATGGATTTGTAACCGAGCGACTTACCGCTTAACGAGTCTTCCGGCATCTGGGAAACAAGCACCGTCTGATAGTCGTCACCGGCGATGTATTCCACGTTCGGCATCTGACCGTTCAGCTCTGCGGCATATTCCGCACTGAGGGTCACGTAATAGTCTGTCGTAGCCGGCGCAAAGTTCGCCAATTGCTTTTGATCCACAAAGATCATCTGCAGGTAATCCACATCGGATTTGTCGATGGTATACGAAACGGTGTACGTATTCTTCTTGCCGCTCTCCGAGGTGACGTAGATCTGACGAATGAGCGTGTTCGTGGTGTGCTCCACGGTATCCATATAAATGGTCTGCCAGTCGTCTTGTTCCTGCCAACTCAGATCCGGGAAAGCGATGGTACCTACCGGTAAGGAGAGTGCATAATACATTGTGCTCGCATCAAAGCCCTCCAAAGCCTGACCGTCCTGATAGATCATGTTCAGCTGATCGGCATCGGACTGCGTGAGGTGGAATACCACTACATAGGTATTCTCCCGAACCGTCGGATCTTCTGCCTGCACCTTGATGGTAGCCTGCAGTTTGTCGGTATCGATCTCGATGGATTGGATCACCTGACCGGCTTCCGCTTTCTGCGCAGCCACTTCCGGCATCGCGTGTATACCTACCGGCAGATCTACCTGGTAGAAGTAATACGCCGGATCAAAACTGTCCAACGAGTCTCCATCCAGGAAGATCATACTCAGGTCAGCATTCTTCGACAACGGCACGGTAAACTTCAGCGTGTACGTATTAAGCGTTCCGTCCACGGCACGTACATCCAGCAATATCGAATCCGGACGATGAAGGATCTCTACCGTCTGACCGTCCATCTTGAGTTGTGCACTCACTTCCGGCAGCACGGTCGTGCCGGACGGCAGATGGATCTCGTAGTTGTTATTACCGCCGTTAAATGCCAGGTCGGCATTCAGTGCATGCTCAAACGTATCCATCGTCTGACCGTTCAGCAGGATATTCGCCAACTGCGCGTCGTTCGATTTGTTCTCGATGTAAATCATCACCTCGTACTTGGAATGGTCACCGTTCTCTGCCGTCACCTGTAATGTATATTTGTACTGGTGGTTCTCCTGGATCGTTTCGATCTCCGTCGTCACGGTCTGGAAGCGGTCATCGGAAGTATAATCGATCTCGATAGAGGAAGAACGAATGGACTGCGAATAGAAATGGCGTCCGGCTTCAAACTGCTCCACCGGTTCACCGTTCACCATGATACCCGTCAGATCCACACAACTGCTCTTGGCGGCTGAGATAGTGATGGTATAGGTGTTATCGCTTCCGTCGCCTGCCTGTACATACAGTTCGGTAGCCGAACCGTTGAGTTCACCGGTAGTCAAGGTCACGTGTTGCTCTTCGTCACCTACCACATACGTGATCGACGGCATCGTCGGTATAGCCGTCTTCACCGCCGGAACCGGCAGCTCAACGGTATAGTCAAACGTGGTCGGAACAAAACCATCCAATGCCACACCATCCAGCAGAATCGCCGACAAAGTAGCATTATGGCTCTTCGGACGACGAATGGTTACTTGATAGGTCTTAGTGGTACTGTCTTCTGCCGTCACTGTCGCCGTATAAACAACCACTTCTCCTGCCGCCGTCGCTTGATTGGTCACAATGGTCTGAACGCTCTCTGCCTCCACTGCTTTGATGACAAACTCACCGTCCAACTCGATTGTATATTGGGTATCCGACGCACTGAATTCAGTATATGGTTCACCGTTAATCAGGATATTCGCCAGGTTCGCATTACCGCTCTTCTCCGTCGGATAGGTCAGCACGTAGGTATGATTGGTATTTCCAAATACTTGCCATTCCATGTGATCCGGCGCCTGGATATATACCACCGAGTCCTTATCGAACTTACGCTCAAACAAGATCGCCTGAGTCGGTTTAGCCTCCGTTGCGGAATAGGTGTCGCCACCTAATGCCTGCCAAGGCGTACCGTTCTTCGTGAACTCCTTGATCTGACCGTTCGTCGTGATCGTCGGATCAATACGGTGGATCGTGTACGTCTGTTGGGTCACACCGTCCTGAGCAGTTACGGTGAATACCGCACCGTCTTTGGTATAATCGATATCGACTAACTGACCCTCTTTCTTGATGATCTCCACGATCGGCATAGTCGTTGCTTCTACGGAGTAGATCAGCTGACCGGCATCTACCGTGTTGAGCGTACCGCTTTCCAAGGACCAGCTCTCCGGTTCGGCATCGTTGCTCTTGGTCTCACGGAATACATAGACGGTCGTTTTCTCACTGCCGTTCTCTGCGGCCACTTTCACCGTCACCGCATTACCGTTCTTGCTCATCGTGATCAACTGATGGATACTCTCCGGCGTGACGGTCATACCCGGTAACTGCTTCGTACCGTACGGCAGTGCCACAAAGACGGTGTCGTCCTTGGTGGTGGTTGCATACGAACCGAAAGCAGCGGTGTAATCGAGTGTTGTCACCGGTGTACGTTTGAGCACCACCGTATAAACAGTACTATCCTTGGCGTTCTCACCGTAGTTAACCACTTTCGCTTGCAATTCTCCGTTAATCCATTCGCCGTTATTGAGCCACTCGATAGTTTGCATTTGATCATGAACCTTACCGGTGAACTTCAGTTCCGGCAAACCTAAGATCACTTCATTCGCACCTAAGGTGTACGTAAACGTGTTACCGCTCTTCGTCGCCGATTGACCGTTCACCTTCACACCCGTCAACTCGGAGTTATAGACGAAATGAATATTGTTATAGATCACACTGGACTCGTAGATTGTTGTTCCGTTGAATTTAGACGAGTTCTCTTGATCGCAGGACGACAGCATCACATTGAATTTCGACACTGCGTTGGTAGGCAAAGTGATCGGTACATTCACCGTCTGCCACGTGTTGAGAGACGAGAAATCACCGGTATAACTGCTTTCTTTGTAATTCGATCCGTCCGACATCGTCAGCCACATCTTCCAGTTGGTGATGTTATTAGTGGACAGCGGTTTGGCTTCAAACGCCAAGGATTCCGGAGTATTTTTGAAGTTCGTACCGGTAGAAGCATTCTTACCGACAGATGAAGATGTTTTTCCTGTACTACCTAAAGAAAGACTCATAGTACCCAGAGTCATTTGTCCGGATACGGAACAGTTCATCGGAGCGCCGCGTAAAGTAGAGAGCAGTACACCGTTCGAACCGGACGGAACAACCTCCATTCCAGTCGAATAGGTGAAGTCAATGCCCATGATACCCCACGTATATCCGTCGTCGCAGTCGGCCGGCACTTTCCAAAGCGAAGAGGGTTTATAGCCGTTTCCTTGTGCTGCCTTAGTCCAGTCCACCGTGAAATCAAAGATATTATCATAGTTGGTATAATACCAACATACACTGTACGTCTCGCCGTTCGCTACCGTCAGCGTCACTTGCTTCTTCTTGTTATCCAAATTGGAAACCGTCACGTTAGCATTGCCGTAAGCCGTACCTGCGAAATCGGATTTGGCAGGCTGTCCCGTCACTTTGACGATGTAGTTATATACATCCGGACGGAAATTGGGTACCGTCACGCCTTTGAAGGTCAGGTTCTGCAACTTACCTGCGGTCTCATATGCCGGCATCTTAGGTACGACGGTATAGGTCACGTCGGACTCCCCTGCCCGGTTGGCGGCAGCAATCACCGTTGCTCCGCGACGGATACCTCCGTTGTAGAAATAAACGGTTTGTTCGTTATAGTTCTTCTCCACATTTGTCACCTCAAAACTCTTGGCGCCGAACGGCAGGTTCACGATGTTCTCACCCGCTACCGGTTGCAGTTCACCATTCACCGTAGCACCCGAAGCGTTCGTGTACGAATAAGCGATATGCTTGATCTTGTTCTCGCCTTCCGGAACGGCTACGTTGTAACGGATCGAATAGGTGCGGCTGTTCGTACCCTTCTCGTTGGTCACGATGATCTTCGTCTCACCCGTCAGCGGTGCTTCGATATAATGAACCGTCTGACCGGCTTGCGCCTTATACACCACGTCGTACGGTTCTACCTGCTCAAACGGCACGTTGAACGTGAACTCCGTCGTGTTCACATCTTTGGCTTCACCGTCTATCATCAGGGTTTGTAACTGCGTGTCATCCGATAACTCAACCGGGAAAGCAATCGTATAGTCTCCTTCCGAACCGTCTTGGGCTACCACATGAATCCGGGCCACTCCGTTGGGACGGCAGAAATAGGTTGTTACCGTCTGGTTGTCCGATTGCGGCACCGCGTTGATATTCGGAATCACCTTCGCATCACGCGGCAAAGCGATGCTGTAGTTCGTCTTGTCGGCACGGAAACCATCCATCGACACACCGTCGATAAGAATGTCCGCCAACTGTACATTATTACTTTTAACACGCGTGTACTCGATCGTGTAGATGTTCTGCGCTCCATTCTCGGCTTGTACCAGCACATGCTGCGTCGAGTCATTCTCCGCATAAACCATCACTGCCTGACCGGGTTCCGGTACAGCAGTCACGTTCGGTAAGGCAGCACCTTCCGGTACCACAAATCCGCTGTAGTTATTCCGGGTCTTGCTATAGTTCAAGTCGTATCCTTCGATTGCCAGATCCTGCAGCGTCGCATCCGCATGCAGTGCGATAGTATAGGTCACGGTGTACGTCGCTTGACTTCCGTCTTCGGCAGCTACCGTAATACCGAATGTACCTGTTTCCAGCTGACCGCAGAAGATCACCTGCGTGTTCTCTTTCGCCAGATACGAGATCGCCGGATATGCACTGCCTGCCGGTAAATCATAAGCGTACGTCAACTGACCGGCATCAAAACCGTCTATCAGCGCACCGTCTGCATAGATCGCTTCCAGCGCTTTGTCCGACGAATAGAGACGGGTGAACGAGACGCTGTACGATGCTTTCTCACCCTCGTCGTTGGTCACATACACCCATGCCACGTCGCCTTTCCATAACACATTCACATGCTGCGATGCGTCTGCGGCAATACCTTCTACCGTCGGACGAACGCTCCTATACGTTGCCTCATAGGTCATCTGCGTCGGTGCAAAACCGGCGATGCTCACGCCGTTCACTAACAAGTCTTGCAACTGCACCGCCGTCGAGGCTACCGGCACAAACGTGATGGTGTACGTGTTGGCAGCACCTTCTTCCGGCAGCACCTTGATGGTAGCCACGCCGGCTGCGTACGGTGCCGTGATCGTCACCTGCTGACCGGCGGCTTTATCCACCGTGATTGCCGGACAGGTCTCACCCGGTAAAGTCAGGATATATGTCAACGAATCCGAACGGAAACCGTCCAGTTCCACGCCGTCCAAGTAAATCATCTCTAAGAACGCGTTCTGCGATACCTGCACGATGAACGTGATCGTATATTCGCGTTTGGCACCGCTCTCGGCCGTCACCGTTATCTTCTGCACCTTGCCTTCTAATACACTCAGTACCCGTTGGCTCGCCTCGGCCTTGTCGTACGTCACCGTCGGAATAGCACTCACGCCTTCCGGCAGATGATACTCATATGCGGTAGTCTGAGGATCAAAACCGTCCAAGGCTACCCCGCCCACGTAGATCATGTTCAGGTTCACGTTCGTGCTGGTAGCTACCGAGAAATGGAGGATATACGTGCGGCTGGCACCACTCTGGGGACGAACCGTGATCTTGTAATCACCCGTCAGACCGCTGATCGTACGTACCGTCGCGGTCTGGAAGTTCTCGTTCTGCAGCGTATAGGTTACTTCCGGTAAAACGGTTGTTCCCTGCGGCAGGTTGATATAGTATTCCTCCGTCTGAGGATCAAAAGCAATATCGTATCCGGCTACACTCAGGTTCGCTAAGGTGTTATCCGTGTACGTCGTTACCGAGAAAGCAATCTGGTAGATCGTCGTGCTTCCGTCACCGGCAGTGACCGTGATACGGGTCTTACCGTTCAAACCTGCCGTCGTGATGCTGTAGGTCTGCCATTCGTCGCCGAGAACCGGTTCTATCGTCGGCAGTTCGGTCGTTCCTACCGGTAACGGATAGGCATACGACGTCTGATCCGGATTAAATCCTTCGATCGCTACTCCGCCGATGAGGATTCCGTTCAGCGTCGAGCGGTCGGATTTCTCCGTGGAGAACACGATCTTATACACCGTCTGGTCTCCGTTGCCTGCCGTCACCGTGATACGTACCGTTCCGTCCAACGCACCATCCGGCAGGTCGGTCTTCTCGATCGTCTGGTAGTCATCGCCCTTGATCCAGGTGATCGCCGGCAAAGCGGTTGTACCTAACGGCATGTTCACGTAATAGGTCGTGTTCATCGGATCGAAGGTCGTGATATAGTCACCTGCCGACAGGTTCTGCAGATAGGTGTACGAAGAAGCCTCCAGACGGAAGTTCAGTTTATACACTTTCGCTACCGTATTCCCCGGCGTGGTCACGCTTACCGTGTAGGTTCCGCCGTCAATGATCGACGGTGCCTTATAGACGATCGTCTGCTCCCCTGCCGGATAAGCCGAAACACCCTCCACCGTCGGCATGGTGGTCGTGTTGGTAGGCAGCGACACCTTATATACCGCCTGCGAAGGTGTGAAACCCGGTATCGATTTTCCGTTCACCTTGATATCCTGCAGCGTGTTATCCGCTAACAGTCCCACTTTGAACGTGATGTTATACGTCGCTTTACCGGTTCCGTTAGCCGCCGTCACGTTGACGGTTGCTTTACCCGTCAGCGAAGCAGCCTGCGTGATCGTGTAGGTCTGTTCATCTTCCTGCTTCTCCGCATCCACTACCGGCACACCTTGCGCACCGTACGGTAGCTCTACCGTGTAGTTATAGGTACTCGGACTGAAATTCGAGATAGCGGCCTGTTGCTGATTGCCGTGGATATCCGTGTAAGAATAATAGATGTTCGCCAACTTGGCATTACTGCTCTTCTCGGCTTGGAACAGGATCTGATAGGTTGTGGTACTGCTGCCGTCTTCGGCACGCACCACGATCGTGGTCGGTGTTCCGCCTACGGTACCGTTGGTGATCGTGATCTCGCTGCCTTGCAACTTACGACCCGGGAAGGACTTCGTCGTTCCTCGAGCATTGGTCAATGAACCGGCACCGCGGAATGCCTCCACAGACGGAACGGCCGTCGTACCTTCCGGTACCGAATAGACCTGCACACCCGTGTTGTCGGGATCAAAACCCTTCCATTCCTTACCGCCCACACGCAGGGTCTGGATCTTGGAGGAATAGATCAAATTCACATCATCCACGTACAGTGAGTTGCCTTCATACAAACCGTCGTTGGCACGGAAGTTCGGATAGTTGGACGCCGAGAAGATCATGTTCATGTACTTCGGCGTGTTGTCGTTGAAGTAATAGATCGGCACTTTGATGTTCGTCCAGTTGCCGTAGTTGGCGCGTTCACGCCACATACCTTCGCATACCTGGTCACCGGCTACCGTCGTCTTACATTCGTTTCCGTTCATGGCGATACGGATATCCGACTCCTCGTTGGTCTCGGAGTGGGAAGTACACTGGGTGTTCTTTCCCTTATAGGACGTACCCTGCGCTTGTTTCTCCCATGCGTAATACAAGAGGTAAAAATCCTCTTTGTCCCAATTGCTTCCCGTACGCTTGATCCATACCGACATCGTATCCGGACGATGGGTCCAACTCTGGCCGCCCGACGTACCGGCTGTCGCCTGGTTGATAGCCGTGATACTCGGCAAGTAGGCCCAAGGCTGACCGATCGCAAAATAACCCGGACTGGTCTCCGTGATACCCATGGCCCCCACCGACTGATCCTGTACCATCAGACAGTAACCGCCGTTATGACCGCTCTCCTTATGGGCAAAGTTAAACTTCATACCCACCTGCTCCACGTTCGACGCATTCCATCCTTTCGGCTGCGGCTCGCCGCTGAAAGCAGCTCCGGACCAATCCTCAAAATTAGCGTTGGTCACCTGATACGAGTCTGCCCACACGGCCAAAGGCATGCCGATAAGGACCAAAGAGACTAATACCTTACGTAAAAATGTACTCATTTTAATATTTTTATTAAATTTATTACGTTTTTAGGCCCCAAAAGGGCGCATTTTTTATCGGGTGCAAAATTACTGCTTTTTTGTCAACCCCACAATAGCGATTATTATGAAAAAGTACACGATTATTAAGCACCACTCTAAAGAGTGTTGCTAAATAGAGTTTACAAAATATCCGATTTTTAAGATTTATGCAATATCTGAATGCTGACGGCTGACGGCTGATAGCTTTTTCAAATGACAGAGCATGAGACTGCCGTCTTCCCGGCGAAGGTGCATTCCGTTGCCTTCGCAGAACGAGAAAGCCTTGCAGTCTTTGCAGGGTTCCGTTTGCCGCATCCAACTGCGGTCACGGTACGGTTTAAATCCGTTTTCCCAAACGGACCAGAAAGAGTCTTTGTAGATATTGCCCTGGTAGTATTTTCCCCGGATGGAGGTGCAGGCAGATATCGAACCGTCGATGAGAATAGAGGCAACGGAGATACCGGCTGCGCATTGGTAGAGATGATCCCGTACACGCCCTTCATAGTCCCCCAAATAGCCTTCGCACGAATAGCTCACATGCCTACCCGCTTCCCGTTCGCACACGATATAGTCCATTAGCTGTTTGAACTGCGCATCCATAAGGATCAATTCCGGATTTTCCGCTGCACGCCCCATAGGGTCGATACCGAAGACACGCCAATTGCGAACACCCAGTTCCCACAGCATCTCCCTTATCGCCGGTAAGTGGTCTATCGTGCGCTGGTTCACACACGTCACCACATCCCAGGCTATCGGCTGACGGCTGACGGCTAAATGCTGACGGCTGACGGCTGAATGCTGACGGCTGACGGCTGAATGCTGACGGCTGTTATAATCCGCAATCAGTTTGATTGCTCGTGTGGCACCTTCGAAAGCCAAAGGGTGCTGCCGCAGCCATACATGGTCCGCTTCCAAACCGTCACACGAGACGGTGATGGAGCGTAAACCGGCATCTAACAGTTCATGAAATTTCTTCTCCGTCAGCGCCAAACCGTTGGTCACCATTCCCCATGGATAGCCGCGTTGCTTGAGCGCCCTACCCACTTCCGCCAAGTCTTTGCGCATCAGCGGTTCACCGCCGGAGATAACGATCATCACTTCATGCGGATCCACGTGCGGTGTCACTTCCGTGTCGATGACCTTAAGAAAGTCTTCCGCCGGCATGTCCGGCGTCTCGATAGACGCAATGCAGTCGCTGCCGCAATGCAGGCAATGTACATTACATCGTAATGTGGACTCCCAGAACAGCTGGCGTAACGGATGCAACTCCTTCAAGTTATGCCTCCGCCAACGCTCTAACCACAGCGCTATCTTCAGCCTCAGTCTCATTCGTACAGATTGAACGCAGGCGGAATACCGTACTTAACGTACACTTCCGGATCCGGTTTTACCGGCTGCACTTTTGTCGTATCCGACGGGTTCTCGTCCTTCGGCGTCTGCGGCACAGGCTTCGAAGAATGACAACCTGCTAAGGCCAAACTGGCTGCTCCTAACAGCACATTGATTCGTAATAAGGCTTTCTTTTTCATAACCGAACTTCAAAATCTGCGGCAAAGGTACAACAAAAAAATGATATATGCAAATTTTTTATTGGGAATTTTGTTGGGAAATTACAAATCGGGGTTTTCGACGCGGATGACGGCACGGATGAAGTTATCCGGACGGACATAGATAGTGTAGTTTCCGTCTTTGTCACGCGGTGCGATAGGATCGGGTTTTCCTTTGAGTTGGGCGTAGAAACGAGTCATGTAGGAGTCTAACAAGGCCTGTTTGGCAGGTTCGAGGGGCGTTTTGTTTTTGGCAGCATTGATGAGTTCCTGCGCAAGATGGGAGGCCTTTCCGAATGCGGTCATGTTGGCTTTTTCGCGGAGAAGAGGCGGATTTGTCTTGAAGTTACGGGGGTTTGGTTTAAAGACCTCCATACGTCCGACTTTGGTGATTTCACCATCAAAACCACGGAATGTTTTCTTGCGGATAGTCAGTCCGTTTCGAGTGTTCAACGAGCCTGTAATCTCTTCCACAGAAGAGTTGTATTTGAGTTTTGCCATATATGAAAAATAGTTGTTATTTCGAAGTTAAAAACCCTAATTATTTCGCACTTATCGCGCACAAATGACGCACTTATCTCGTACTTATCACGCACTAATTTTAGCATGTAATTATATTGGTATTATATACTATGTATATAATACTAGAGAGATGATTGATTTTCGGTGCAAAGATACTAAAAATTTTTGGAATATGCAAGAAAAATGCGAATAATTAAGAAAAAAGATGAAAAAAACGCGCGTGCGCTTGCGTATTCCAAATATTTTTTGTAATTTTGTGCGGAATTTTGTGAGTTATGCAGAAAAGTGAGTTCACAGAGGCTGAAGAGCAAATGATCCAACGCGAGTTTGAGGCGTTGCTGGACGACTATGCCCACACTCCCCACCGGCAGAAAGTGGAGATCATCACGCATGCGTTCAATTTTGCGCACAAGGCGCACTACGGAGTGCGTCGGTTGAGTGGTGAGCCGTATATCATGCATCCCCTTGCTGTCGCGCGCATCTGTGTGCGTGAGATCGGTTTGGGTAGCACGAGTATCTGTGCTGCGTTGTTGCATGATGTGGTGGAAGACACCGATTATACGGTGGAAGACATCGCCGGGCTGTTTGGCGACAAGATCGCCCAGATCGTGAGTGGTCTGACGAAGATCAGCGGCGGAGTGTTCGGCGACCAGGCGAGTGAACAGGCGGAGAACTTCCGTCATCTGCTGCTCACCATCAACGAGGATATCCGTGTCGTACTGGTGAAGATCGCCGACCGCCTGCATAACATGCGTACGTTGGGTGCCCAGCCGAAAGAGAAACAGTACAAAATCGCCGGTGAGACAGAGTATATCTACGCGCCGTTAGCGCACCGCTTAGGTCTGTTTCCGATTAAGACGGAGTTGGAGGATCTGAGTTTCAAATACGAACATCCGGAAACCTGGCAGGAGATACACGACAAGCTGGAGGCAGTAAAGGCATCGCAGTTGGAGAGTTTCGAGCAATTTGCCAAACCTATCCGTGAACGGTTGACGTCAATGGGTTACACCTTCTCGATGAAGGCGCGTATCAAAACCGTCTATTCGATCTGGAAGAAGATGATGAGCAAGCAATGTGCCTTTGAGGACGTATATGACCTGATGGCCGTTCGAATCATCTTCACGCCGCACGAGACGATGAGTGAGAAAGACCAGTGCTGGATGATCTATTCGGCCATCACGGAGTTTTATCGTCCTCACCCGGAACGGATACGCGACTGGATCTCGACGCCGAAGGCGAACGGATACGAGGCCTTGCATGTGACGGTCATGGGCACTCACGGCGAGTGGATCGAAGTGCAGATCCGTACCGACCGCATGAACGAGATTGCGGAACACGGCTACGCGGCGCATTGGAAATACAAGACCGGGGTGTCAGACGATTCGGAACTGGATAAGTGGTTGCAGGAGATCAAGGATATCTTGGCGCACCCGGACACCAACGCGATGGATTTCATCGGTAATTTCCGTTTGAACCTTTTTGCGCAAGAGGTGTTTGTCTTCACGCCGACCGGTGAGATCAAGACCATGCCTGCCGGATCGACCGCTTTGGATTTTGCGTTTATGCTGCATTCCGAGATCGGAGAGCATTGTATGGGAGCCAAAGTCAACCACACGCTGGTGCCGCTTTCGTATCAACTGAAAGGCGGCGACCAGGTGGAGATCATGACGTCCAACAGCCAGCATCCCCAGAAGGAGTGGTATAACATGGTGACGACGTCCAAGGCGCGTAACGGACTGAATGAGTACTTCCGCAAGGAAGAACGCAAATATATCAAGCACGGAGAGCGTCTGTTCAACGATGCCGTCGCGATGGATAAGGACCTCGCCAAGAACCACGATCAGGCTTTGGCACGGATCTTGTCGTACTACCAAAAGAACAAACCGGATGAGTTATATCTGGAGATAGGCCAAGGTGCGATTAGGCTGGATAACCTCCGGGAGATCGTCTATCCGAGACGCAGTCTGCTGTCGTATGTGCCGTTTATCGGCAAGAAGCCGTCAGTAGTCAGCGTTCAGCCTTCAGAAGAAAACAAGGAGATCGTCAAGCCGCAGAAAGGACGGCACCGGATCATCCTGACGGATGAGAACTTAGGCAAGGAGTATATCCTCAGTCCCTGCTGTCATCCGATACCGGGCGATGAGGTGTTAGGCTACCTGGACGAGAAAGGCACGATGCATATCCATAAGATCGACTGCGACGAGGCGATGGTGCTCAAGAGCAGTTTCGGCAAACGGATCTACGAGGCGACGTGGAACACCCATCGTGTGCAGTCGTTTGTGGAGACGATCGAGCTGAAGGGTATCGATAAGTTCGGTGTCTTCATCCGGGTACTGCAGAAGATCACGACGGATTTCCACATCAACCTGCGTTCGGTGAACGTGGTGAGTGACGACGGAATTTTCAAAGGCACCATGGAGATCTACGTCTATGACCGAAGCGAGTTGGAACAGTTATTGAAAGCGATCCGTCAGATTGAAGATGTCAAAGAAGTTAAACGAGTAATTAAAGAATAGATATGAAAAAGATTTTTAGCACTTTGTTCATGGCGCTCATAGCAGTAGCCATGATGGGTCAAGAGCCGGTCATCACGTTTGAGAAGACCGAGCATGACTTTGGTAAGATTCACGAAGAAGACGGCCGTGTGTCCGTTGAGTTTTCCTTTAAGAACGAAGGTATGTCACCGTTAGTTCTCAGTAACGTACGTGCCAGCTGCGGTTGCACCACTCCGAAATGGAGTAAAGAGCCGATTGAGCCGGGTCAGACCGGTAGCATCACCGTGACGTATAACCCCAACGGCCGTCCGGGTCGTTTCCAGAAGACCGTCACCATCACCTCCAATGCCAAGGAGTCCACTACCCGTGTGTATATCAAGGGTGAAGTGATTCCGAAGCAGGCAAAACCGGTGAACAAATACACCGTAGCCGTAGGTGAGCTGAACATGAAGGGTACGACACTCGATCTGGGTAAGATCAAGAAAGGCGAGCGTGCACACGGAGAACTGGAGTACACGAACCTCAAGGATGCGGAGCACAAAGTAGAATTGGCTACCAACGGTGCCGATGATGCATACCTGGCATCGCAAGTAACGCTGCAGGATGTGAAGAAAGGCGAAGTAGGTAAGTTCGTGTTTGAGCTGAACACGGCTAACAACCGGCTCTACGGCCCGGTTCAGTTCCTTGCATATGTAGTCATTGACGGTAAAAAAGAGATTGCTGATCCGTTCAAGCTGACTATCTCTGCAAATGTAGAGGAGGACTTCAGCAATATGACCACCGAGCAGAAACAGCAGGCACCGATCATTGAGTTGCAGAACGAGTACAAGTTAGGCACCATCGCAGCCGGTAAGAACCATAAGTTCTCCTTCCCGATCAAGAACAGCGGTGTGAACCCGTTGGAGATCCGTCGTATCTACTCGACCGACGAGACGATGAAGATCAAAGAGCCGAAAGCCATCAAGTCGGGTAAGAAAGGTTCCGTATCCATCGAGATCAGCACCAAGGGTCTGGAGGCAGGCGAATACATGCGTGACGTGATCATCATCACCAACGACTACCTGCACCCGATTCAGAAAGTAAGAATCAACTTCGCCGTTGAATAATGATTGATCATCCGGAAAATAGTGCCGAATACAAAGGGTTGACAGTGAATGCAGGTGTAGAAAACCTGCCTTCCGTCAACCCGTATGCCACTTTCCGCCGCAAGAAGACGGTACTGACACCCGAACAGTATTTCGAGGGTATCCGCCGGGGCGACATGACGATTCTCAGTCAAGCCGTGACGCTGGTGGAGAGTAACCTGTTAGCCGACCAGGCGATTGCGCAGAAAGTGATTGAACTGTGCCTACCCTATGCCGGAAACTCCATTCGTGTGGGTATCACCGGTGTACCGGGTGCAGGCAAATCGACGTTCATCGAGGCCTTGGGCAGCGATTTATGCGACAAGGGGAAGAAGTTAGCGGTATTGGCTATAGACCCGTCGAGCGAACGCAGCAAAGGATCGATCTTGGGTGACAAGACACGCATGAACGAGTTGTCCGTCAAGTCGAATGCCTTTATCCGTCCCAGTCCGAGTGCCGGATCATTAGGCGGTGTGGCACGTAAGACACGGGAGACGATCGTGCTTTGTGAGGCCGCCGGGTTCGATACCATCCTGCTGGAGACGGTAGGTGTCGGTCAATCGGAGACGGCAGCGCACTCGATGGTGGACTATTTTCTGCTGTTGCAAGTGACGGGAACGGGTGACGAACTGCAAGGCATCAAACGCGGCATCATGGAGATGGCAGACGGTATCGCAATCAACAAATGCGACGGTAATAATATTGAACGCGCACGCGCAGCGCGTGTGAGCTTCAAGAACGCGTTGATGCTCTTTCCGCCTTCGGAGTCCGGCTGGAAACCCGAGGCCATCTGCTGTTCGTCCATCGACCATAGCGGTGTGATGGATGTATGGAACAACATCGAAGAGTATATCGCGTTTACCAAAGCGAACGGTTTCTTTGACGCCCACCGTACGGAGCAGGCCAAGTACTGGATGTATGAGACGATCAACCAGGCACTCTTGGACGGATTCTACAAGAACGAGCACATGGAGCATCAGATCGAAGTAGCTGAACGCCAGGTGCTGAATAACGAAATAAGCAGTTTTATTGCTGCCCATAACCTATTAACTGCATATGGCAGGAACAAGTAAGACAAGCAAACGCGCACCGCAGACCACCATCATCAAGGTGGGTGCCAACGAGGCGGGTAAGTTACCCCCTCAGGCGCAGGAGTTGGAAGACTCCGTCATCGGTGCGTTGATGATAGAGAAAGAAGCCTACGGAACGGTAGCCGATCTGTTACGTCCGGAGGTGTTCTATAAGGATCAGAACCGCATGGTTTTTGAAGCCATCCGTGAACTGGCGGCCAAAGACCAGCCGATCGACGTGATGACGGTAGGTGAGAAGATGAAGACGCAGGGCACGCTGGAGAAAGCCGGCGGTCTGGTGTACTTAGCCGACCTGAGTAGACGTGTAGCGTCTGCGGCACACCTGCGTTACCATGCGCAGATCATCGCTCAGAAAGCGACGGCGCGTGACCTGATCGCGATGGCTGCACAGATCGAAGAGAAAGCGTACGACGAGACCCAGGATATCGATGACCTGATGCAGGAAGCGGAAGCCGGAATCTTCGAGATCACACAGAGAAGTCAGAAACGGGATGTGACACAGATCGACCCCGTCATTGAAGAGGCCTTCAAACGTATGGAGAAAGCGGCACAGAACACGGGTTCGATATCCGGTATTCCGTCCGGTTTCAACGCATTGGATAAGATCACGTCCGGCTGGCAGACACCGGATCTGGTGATCATCGCCGCTCGTCCGGCGATGGGTAAGACGGCGTTTGTGCTGTCCATGGCCAAGCATATGGCCATTGACCGGGAGATACCTACGGCGATCTTCAGTCTGGAGATGAGTAACGTGCAGTTGGTTAACCGTCTGATTATGAACGTGTGCGAGATCGAAGGCGAGAAGATCAAAACGGGTAAGATGAGTAAGGCGGACAGCCAGAAACTGAACACGAAGATCAATATCATGAAGGGTAAACCGCTGTACATGGACGATACACCTTCTCTGTCGATCTTTGAGTTGCGGTCCAAAGCCCGTAAGCTGGTGCATGACCACGGTGTACGAATCATCATCATCGACTATCTGCAGCTGATGAACGCACAGGGTTCGTCTTTCGGCAGCCGTGAGCAGGAAGTAAGTATCATCTCCCGTGGACTGAAAGGTCTGGCGAAGGAGTTGGATATACCGATTATTGCGTTGTCGCAGTTGAACCGTGGTGTGGAAGCGCGTACGGGTATTGAAGGCAAGACACCGCAGTTGAGTGACCTACGTGAGTCGGGTGCCATCGAGCAAGACGCCGATATGGTATGCTTTATCCATCGTCCGGAGTACTATCATATCTATACCGATGAGAAATCCGCTAAGGACCTGCGTGGTCTGGCACAGATCATTGTGGCGAAGCACCGTAACGGTGCTACGGATAGTATCTGGTTGCGGTTCCGAGGCAAGTATGCCAAGTTCCAGAACGAGGATGAGGCCATCGATCCGGATGAGTTGAATACACCGATGATCCCGGATGGCGGAGGCATGTCCATTCAGTCGAGCATGAACAGCGCAATGGGAGCCGTGTCCTTCGGACAACAGATGAATGCGGACGGCGCAAGTATGAACAGTTTAGGTGAAGATTTAAGTCAATATCAATTATAGTCGAAAGATAAAAGTCGAAAGATAAAAGAATATGCAAAGAACAGTAATTATCGATGCGTTAAAACGCACGGATTTTGGGTCAGAGATCAACGTGAGAGGATGGGTTCGCAGCCGTCGCGGCAATAAACAAGTGTCGTTTATTGCGCTGAATGACGGTTCGACGATCAAGAACATCCAGATCGTGGTGGACCTGGAGAAATTCGATGAGGAGCGACTCAAACCTGTGACTACCGGTTCGTGTATCTCAGCGACGGGTATCCTGGTAGAGAGTCAGGGAGCAGGTCAGGCGGTTGAGATTCAACTGAAGGATCTGGAAGTCTATGGTACCGCTGATCCGGAGAAATACCCGTTACAGAAGAAAGGTCTGAGTATGGAGTTTTTGCGTACTATCGCACATCTCCGTCCCCGTACCAACACCTTTGGTGCGGTATTCCGTATCCGTCATAACATGGCCATGGCGATTCACACCTATTTCCATGAGCATGGATACTTCTATTTCCACACGCCGCTCATCACGGCCAGTGACTGCGAAGGTGCCGGTCAGATGTTCCAGGTGACGACCAAGAACCTGTATAACCTCAAGTACGACGAGAACGGTCAGATCGATTATAGCGACGATTTCTTCGGCAAACAGGCAGCGCTTACCGTTTCCGGGCAGTTGGAAGGTGAGTTAGGCGCCATGGCATTAGGAAAAATCTATACCTTCGGTCCTACGTTCCGTGCAGAGAACAGTAACACACCGCGTCACTTAGCGGAGTTCTGGATGATTGAGCCGGAAGTGGCGTTCATTCAGAAAGAGGAACTCATGGACCTCGAAGAAGACTTCATCAAATACTGCGTTCGTTGGGCCTTAGAGCATTGTATGGATGACCTGGAGTTCCTCAACCAGTTTGTGGACAAGGGTCTGATCGAGCGTCTGAAATCGGTGGTAGATACCGAGTTTGTCCGCCTACCCTACACCGAGGGTATTAACATCCTGCAGGAAGCCATCAAGAACGGTAAGAAGTTTGAGTTCCCCTGCAACTGGGGCGATGACTTGAGTTCGGAGCATGAGCGTTTCTTAGTGGAAGAGCACTTCAAGAAACCCGTCATCATGACCGACTATCCGAAGGATATCAAGGCGTTCTACATGAAGATCAACGAGGACGGAAAGACCGTGCAAGGTACCGACGTGCTGTTCCCGCAGATCGGTGAGATCATCGGCGGTAGTGTACGTGAGGAGAGTCTGGACCTGCTGAACGATGAGATTGAGCGTCGTCATATCCCGATGAAGGATATGTGGTGGTATTTGGACACCCGTCGTTTCGGTAGCGCACCGCACGCAGGCTTCGGTTTAGGCTTCGAGCGTCTGATGCTGTTCGTAACGGGTATGCAAAACATCCGTGACGTCATTCCGTTCCCGAGAACACCGAAAACGGCGGAGTTCTAATTGAAAAATGAAAAATGAAAATTGAAAATTGAAAATTTCATATCATAAAAACACTAACAAACAATCGTTATGAGACAAAAACTCTTTTCTCTGATGGCGGTGCTGATGCTGAGTGTAGCAGTTATGGCACAGACATCACTCAAGGGCCGCGTTATCGATGACGCTACACAACTGCCGGTTGTGGGAGCCAAGATAACTTTGGCGAATCAGAACATCTCAACCACGACGAATGCAGCGGGTGAGTTCTCGTTGCTGTATCTGGAAGCGATGGATGAGGAGATTCTGATTGAAGCAGACGGTTATGTCGTTGATCTTCAATTGATTAATCTCTTAGAGAACCAAGTGAACACGATGGATGACATCTTGCTCAAACAAGACATTGTGTCGCAGGCACAGGATGAGATCCTGCTGAACCTGACGGAAGAAGAGATGACGGATGATGAAGGTCGTTCGCAATCCCAGGCTTCGTCATCGTCTGCCTCAACGGATGTGTTCAATTCGAACACCTCTTTCGCTTGGTCCACCGCACGTTACCGTAACCGTGGTTATTCCTCCAACGTAGAGAACTACTACATCGAGGGTCTGAATTTCAGTTCTCAGGAACGCGGTCAGTTCAACTACTCTGCTATGGGTGGTCTGAATGATGCCAGTCGTTACAAAGAGGTGCTGAACCCGATGGAGGCGACCAACTTCACCTTTGGTGGTATCGGTCAATCGACCAATTACATGATGGGTGCAAGTCGTTATGCGCAAGGATGGAAAGTAGGTGCAGCGGGAACGAACCGTAACTACAAAGCCCGTGTGAACGCTACGTATTCGAGTGGTGTGATGAACAACGGCTGGGCAGTAACGGCACAGTTGGCTTACCGTTTCTCTCCGTACGTGGACAACAAAGGTATCATCGGTGAAGGTATCAAGTACTATTCGTTGGGTTACTTCCTGACGGCCGAGAAGATCTGGGACAACGCCCGTTTGAAACTCATCACTTTCGGTGCTCCGACAGAGCGTGGTCAGAACGCAGCGGTGACGCAAGAGGTGTATGACCTGACGGGATCGATCAACTACAACCCCTATTGGGGCTATCAGGACGGTAAGGTACGTAACAGTCGTATTGTGAAGTCGTATGACCCGACGGTGATTGCTGCTTATGAGTACAAGATCGATGAGCAGCAGAAGATCAAAGCAGCCGTTGGATACCATTATTCCTGGTATTCGAACTCAGCGCTGAACTTCTTCAACGCGCCGGATCCCCGTCCGGATTATTACCGTAACCTGCCTTCGTTCTACTGGGACGGTCAGATTGCGAATCCGAACAATGAGACTTCCGCCGGTCAACTATTTGACGAGAACGGAAACCACTATCCGTGGGGTCTGTTCATCGGAGAAGATATGAAGGGTGTGAACTTAGGTAGCGGTTTCGTAGGCGACGACGGTAACTTAGTGGGTCCGTCGGTAGATAAAGATATGTATAACAACCTCGTTCATCTGTGGCAGACGCGTGATAACAAGACGACGCAGATCGACTGGGCAAATATCTATGCCGCCAACTACGCCAACAATGCCAATGATGCGGCAAGTGATACAATTACATCGGCACGTTATATCTTGGAACGCCGTCACAATGACATCCAAGAGGCCAACGCTTCGTTTAACTACGTGAACGAGCAGTTTGATCATCTGCGTATGACCTTAGGTGTAGAAGGTAAGTTCTCCCAAGGTATTCATTATAAGACGATTGATGACTTGTTAGGTGGTAACCAATGGATCGATATTGATGCGTTTGCGGACCGTGATATCAAGGAATTGGCATCGAACGGCGGATTCACACAAGCCGATATCATCAATGTTCGTAAGAACGAAGTAGCAGAAGACTATGATCCGATCGTGAAAGCGGACGGTCGCCGTTACGGTTATGACTACCGCATTAACATGGGCAATGCGAAGGTATGGTTTCAGAACGAATGGACGCTGAATGAGGTGGATCTGTACTATGCGCTGCAGTTGAACTACAGCATGATGCAACGTAGCACGAACATGCTCAACGGTCGTGCATGGTACCAGACGAAGATTGCGAAAGAGAAAGCGTTAGCAGGCGAAGAGATTGATCCGGCTATCTATTACGGTCACAAAGCTTACGAGCAGATCGAGGCAGCAACGGCAGCCGGTACGTTAAAGTCCGGTACGACCTATGTGGGTGACGCTCACCATTTCTTGGATCCGGCGTTTAAGTTAGGAGCCAACTATAAGATCAACGGTCGTAACCACCTGAAGCTGAATGTATTGGCAGAGACACGTGCACCATTTGCGCGTGATGCCTATATCTCGCAGCGTGTGTATGACCGCGTGTTGGATCAAATCTACGCACACGATAACGCCAAGAGTCTGAAGGACTTCTATGCAGCCAGTGAGAAAGTTGTTTCTGCGGATCTGACGTATGAGTTTAACTACCCGATCGTTCGTGGTCGTGTTACCGGATTCTTCACCCAGAGTTGGGATGGTTCGGAATTGAACGGATACTATGACGACGAGGCACGTACGTTTGTGAACCAGGCGATGTCGGGTATCGGTAAACGTTACATGGGTATCGAGGCAGCAGCAGCCGTTAAGTTGGGTACGTACTTCACCTTGACCGGTGTGGCTTCGGTAGGTGACTATCGTTATACGACAGACGCTACTTCGATCACTTCTGCGGAAAACGGTATGCCGATGACGCAGGATAAATCCACGAAGGCGTTAGTATTTGAAACCAAAGATAAGGTGTTGCTGAAGGGCTTGAAGTTATCGAACGGACCGCAGGCGAACGCCAGCTTGAAGTTGAGTTTCTTCCACCCGAAGATGTGGTTCGCTGATGTAACAGTTAGTTACCATGACTGGAATTTCCTCAGTGTAGCTCCGAGTCGTCGTATGCAAGGTCTGTACACCGGTGTACGTGTGGACGGAACGGATGTGAACGGTTGGTTCGGCGATGAGAACGCGAATGCGATCGAGACTACAGACGGTCAGATGTTACGCGTGACGGTGGATGAAGCGGGTAACGCTGTTTATGAGAATGCGGTATTGGATGCCAACGGTGTTCCGGTACTGAAATATCCGTATAACCTGATGACGATGCAAGAGAGTCTGGCAGCAACGAATCCGTTGAACCGCTTCCTGATCGATGCATCGGTAGGTAAGTTGATCTATCTGCCGAACCGTCAGTCGGTATCTATCAACCTGAGTGTAACGAACTTAGGCAACAACACGCATTTCAAGACCGGAGGTTATCAACAAGCCCGTCTGCCGCGTGCCGTTCGTCAGGGAGAGAAAGACTACCAGAACTCGATCATCACCGCCAACGCATGGAAATACCCGTCGAAGTACTACTATGCTTGGGGAGCTAACTTCTTCTTAACCGTAACGTATAAATTCTAAGAACTATGAGAAAGTCTATTTATACATATGCAATGTTGCTGGCAATGCCGGTCATTGCGCTTATGACCTCTTGTGAACCGCGTGAGTTAACGGAGGACGATGTATTCGTTCAGGAGAGTTCGTTAGACCAGATCCTTCAGGAAGAGAACGGCGATCAGGGATATAAGATCTACGATCTGAATGAGTTCCTGGATACGTTCATGACCGAGGAAGGAAGTTTCCACAGCGACACTTGTCCGTACCGTGAACGCTCGTACGATGCTACGCACGGTATCTATCTGTATTCGGTGGATACGCTACCGACCAACGGTGCCGGTATCTATATCCGTGGTCGTGTGACGACCGACGACTACGCCGGAAACTTCTACAAAGCAATGGTGATCCAGCAGATCGTGAACGGTGAGCAGCAGAACCTTCGTATCTCGGTGGATCTGGGTTCGAGTGCCGGAATGTACCAGTTAGGTCAGGAAATCATTATCCGTTGTAACGGTCTGGCTGTAGGTCGTTATGCGAACCAGCCGCAGTTATGTATCCCGTCGTACAACAACAATATCTACGCGATGAACGCAAGCCAGAAAGTGGGCTGGTGTCCGGGACGTATCCAAGGTTCGGTATTCCGTAGAGCAACGCGTATGATCGGTACGCCTGACGTGAAGGCAATTCAAGTGGACGAGTTGACTATGGCTGATTTGTACACACAGATCGCATTAAAGCCGACGGCAGACGCTGCAGGTATGGATGCGGTTCGTAAAATGGACGGTCGCCTGATTCGTCTGAAAGATGTGCATTTCACAGGTCAATACGATGACAGCGGTACGCTGAAAAACTGCGACACCACGGATCCGGATTCGGAAGGTGGAGGCGGAGCGAATGTGTTTGCACCTTCGACGCAGAATATCGGATATCCGCAGAGCCGTCTGTTAGGTGACCAAGGTTCGAATAAGTTAATGTGCTCGAGTTCGGAGTACGCTAAGTTCGCTTACTACTACCTGCCGGGTGCAGACAAGAACGGCGTGACGAACTGCAAGAACTACGAAGGTACCGTAACGGGTATCTTAGGCTGGTATCTGGACAAGGCATCGGACTTGGCACAAGGCAAGTTGGACGGCTATGAGTGGTCGGTAACGCCGCGTGGTATCCCCGGTATCGGTGTTATGGATATCGATATGAAAGATACGCACGACGAGCCGTGGGTTCCTAAAGAGTACGATCCTAAGACTCAAGAAGAATAAATGAACTGGTTAGATGTTCTCATCTTATTACCTGTTCTGTATGGCCTGATAAGAGGCTTTATGCGCGGGTTTGTCTCCGAGGTCATCGCCTTTGCGGTGGTGATCTTCGGAGCACTCGGCGCACGACTTATCGCTCCGCCTGTATCGGGCGCTATCCGGTCAGCGTTTAATTGGGATGAAGGAACGTGCGATGTGATTGCCTATGTGGTGGTATTTATCGTCGTAGCCGTCATCCTTTCCCTGCTGGCCAAACAGGTCAACCGGTTTGTGCATGCTATCCATTTAGCGTGGCTGAACAGCGTGTTAGGCGGAGTATTCGGAGCATTAAAAGCATGTCTGCTGGTACTGATCGTGGTGTTTGTATTTGAACGCACGAATGAGGAGTATCACTATCTGGACAATGCGCCAATTATTCAGAAATCCACTTTGTATCCGAAGGCATCGGAAGCGACGCATGTATTATTTTCTTTCTCTCGGGAGCAACTTGGGGAACTGTGAGCAGACGCTGCAGACAGCGCTGCAACAGATTGAACAGGAAGTAGGGCACGTAGATCGCTGCTCTTCTTTTTTCTATTCCGAGCCTTGGGGTTTCGAGAGCACCCACGGGTTTTGTAACCTCTGCTGCCGCGTAGAGACGGAGTTGATGCCGTTAGAGGTACTGCATAAGACGCAGGCGATTGAACGGGCGTTGGGACGAACGCATAAGAGCATGGATGGCCATTATGCGGACCGAACGATCGATATAGATCTGATACGGGTTTTTGATAAGGAGGGGAAAGAGATAAAATTAGCTATCAGCCATCAGCCGTCAGCCATCAGCGATGAGCCTCAATGGCTTACGCTCCCCCACCCGCTTTGGGAGCAGCGGGATTTTGTGAAGCTTCCATTAGCTGAGATAATGTACTGAGGCGATAGGATATCGTGATATGACGGTTTCCTTCGGCATTAATCCGCTTCATCTCGGAGCGGAATAGTTTGCCGTGTGCCGAGGTGTCACGGAGTTGGTTGACGGCGATGTAATAATGGATCATCTCATGGAGGATCGTGTCTTGGATGAGTTCTTCAGGTAAGTCAAAGCGGGTGTTAATGCGGAGAACGAATTTCTCATTACGTACCGAGCCGAAGAGCCAGGTACGATGCCGCACAAAAGTCACCTTGCCGAGGAAGGTGCGGGCATGGGAGAGTTTGATGGGTATCGGAGGAAGGGAGCCGCCGAAATAACGGGCGTTGTACTCATCAAAGCGGGCTTGTATGTAATCGAGCGTGGGGACCATTATGATTTGAGTTCCTGATAGATCATGGCACGGATGAAGTTATCGAAGCGGAAATAGTACTTCTGCTTGCCTGATTTGTCGGTCGGGGCTTGTGGGTCAGGGGCTCCTTTGAGTTGCGACTCAAAACGACGGCGGTACTCATCGAGAAGGGCGTGTTGCTCATCGGAGGCGGTGTCAGGGAACTTATAGGCATAGATGAGGGCGGTGGTACGCTTAGCCGCTTCGCCGAAATGCTGCAGGTGGGCCAACTCGTTGCCTTGAGGAGGTGTTTGGTTGTAATCGCGTTTGTGTTTCTGCAGATAGACTTCCGGATCACATTGTTTAGTGATCGCACCTCTCGTGTCATGTAGATGCTTGACACGCGTAATGAGTTCGTGTCTTGTGTCAAGGGCGCCTGTTGTGAGGTCAATGCCTGCTGAATAAGTTACTTTTGCCATATTGTGTGTATTTTTGAATTGCTTTTGGGTATTTAGAGGGTAAGGACTCTATAGTGCCGTTGTAAGGTGGTCCGTGGATGAAACCGATTATAACCTACTAATTACCTACTAACCACCTACTAATCACCTACTAAATACATACTAATCTCATACTAGAGTATGCTAAATTTGATGCAAAGGTACAACAAAAAAATGAGATATGCAAGGAAAAGATGAAAAAAATGCTAAAATTTATAAAAAACGGTATCCCGGGACAGCGGAATCACGGAATACCGAAGAAAGAGGAGAGAGCCCGAATATGATTCAGGATTATGGACGAAGCGGATCTAGCGACAATGATGTCGCCAAAATGCACGATTAGTCATTCATTTGGGCACATTGCAATGCTAATGGATAGTACGGGGTGCCTTCAAACCGCTGAAGCATCAATTCTCTGCAATCAGGTTTCATATGTTCCGGTATTCTATGGGCACTGTTTTGCTGATTAACAGGTTCTTGCGGCCAACTATAGATCACTTCGCCTTGCAGGTTCATATAATAATACCAGTACGGTTGATTCCAATCAAAAATCAGGCAAAGTCCATTATGATAATAGCCACATACATTACTGGCCGGCTCTTGCATCGGTTCCAATTCTAAGATCTTTTGTCCTTGCAAATTTATCAACGTACAAACGACTATACTATTTTCGTTCCGTGCACGGACCCAAGCATATCCATTACAGAAAGGTTCTGCGTATTCATATTGATAGGGAATCTGTAACGTACCATTTTTATCTATATAGCCATATTTTGCGTTAGCACCCACATTATTTTCTTTAACCGGCATAAGACCTCCGTCACCAAAGAAACTATTATATTCTATTGTTATAAAGGGTTCCGTAATTATATTTCCTTGGGTATCTATTAATCCAGCGTGATAATCTCCATTTTTCAATCGATATAACAATCTGTCATTTCCTGCGGATTGAAGAAATTTGTAAATCGTATCAATTACCACTTCGCCTTTGGTATTTATAGCACGATATCTATCATAAACCAAGGACATATCATTCAAATCCATATAATCTTCAACTACGGCTAATCCATCACAGAAATCATCCCGTTTTTCATAGATATTACCATCCACTCCATTAATATGGCTGGAAATGACCAATTCACCGGCTTTATTGAAATAGCCGAGCACAGATGAGGCCAAGCCGTCTTTGGTCATGACGCCCAATCTAATACCCGAATATTTACCATCAGGAATAATCGGGTTAAAATGCGTATCCATCATGCCAATATTGTCCACGCAACCAAACCTGCAACACCCATAGTAAAAATAATGATCAGTAAAAGCATAATACTGTGGAAGAGAGAAAAGAATTTTTCCGTGTTTGTCAATAAAAGCTTGCTGATGACCCATTAGGTTCGCTTGATACCCGATGTACGAAGGCATAGGTATGCCATCGTCATCCAATACCACTTTTGCCATGCCTCCCGAGAAACCGTACGTTCTTTCAAACTTGGCAGGGATAACCATTTCACCTTTATCGTTGATGAAACCCCAGAAACCCGTGCTATCACCTGCCGGCCATAACATAGTATTGTCCTCATCGGGAGTATTGGAGAATGGAGACGGTTTCTCACAGCCTACCAGAAAAAACAAGGCGAAGATAATAAAGAGAGAAATGTAACCGTTTTTCATAATGTTTTCAATTTTGCTTGCAAAATTACAACAAAAAAATGGAATATGCAAGGGAAATGGGGATTTTTTAAGAACAATAGGCCACTTTATGCCAAAATAGGCATATTTAGGGAAGGGAAGCACCGCAGGTAAACCGCCCTAAGCCGGATGACATCCGGCATAATGGACGACGGAGATGCCGAATGACATACGGCGGAAAGGAAGAAAGAAATCGAGACCTCGAGATGAGGAGATCTCAAAGGAGAAAATCGTTATGACGTTATGAGGTCATGACGACATGACGAAGAAATCATGGCGGGATAATATCCCGCGGAAACGGACGCTGTAACGCCGGCATAAGATGACGAGATAAGGGACGAAGAGGCGGAGGGATCTAAGCGGATCTAGCGATAATGATGTCGCCAAAATGCACACTGAAAGAAAGGAAACGCGCTCATAGAAATCGCGCGTACAGAGGGACAGCACCGCAGGTAAACCGCCCTAAGCCGGATGTCATCCGGCGGAAAAGAAGAAGGAAGCCGATGGAAAAGAAGAAAGGGGAAATAAAAATCCCCCACTCTATAGAAGAGAGGGGGATTTGGGATGTCCGAATAGTATTCGGACGAAATGGACGCTGTTTATTTAACCTCTTCGAAGTCGACGTCTTCGGCGGTGGGGTTGCCACCGTTGGTGGTGTCGTTTGAGGTCGTTTGACCGTTTGAGGTCGTTTGAGACTGTTGTGCTTGCTGTTGGGCAGCGTACATCTCAGCAGAGGCAGCTTGGAAGGCTGTCATGAGGGCGTTGTTGGCTGCTTCGCAGGCATCGGCGTCACGTTTTGCGTAAGCGTCTTTGAGGTCTGCGAGGGCTTTCTCGATCGGCGCTTTCTTGTCAGCCGGGATCTTATCGCCGAGTTCAGCGAGTTGCTTCTCGGTCTGGAAGATCGTAGCGTCAGCTTTGTTGAGTTTGTCAGCCTGCTCTTTGGCCTTTTTGTCGGCTTCAGCGTTCGCCTCGGCCTCGGCTTTCATTCGCTTGATCTCGTCGTCAGAGAGACCGCTGGAAGCTTCGATACGGATCTTCTGCTCCTTGCCGGTAGCTTTATCCTTGGCGGTAACATTGAGGATACCGTTGGCGTCGATATCGAAGGTCACTTCGATCTGCGGTTCGCCACGACGGGCAGGCATGATTCCATCGAGGTGGAAGATACCGATCTGCTTGTTCTGTGCCGCCATCGGACGCTCACCTTGGAGCACTTTGATCTCTACGGAAGGCTGGTTGTCGACAGCGGTCGTGAAGGTCTCGGTCTTCTTGGTCGGGATAGTGGTGTTGGCCTCGATCATCTTGGTCATGACACCGCCCATGGTCTCGATACCAAGGCTCAGCGGGGTTACATCGAGCAGGAGGACATCTTTGACGTCACCGGTGAGGACACCACCCTGGATAGCTGCACCTACGGCTACTACCTCGTCCGGGTTAACGCCCTTCGACGGAGCTTTGCCGAAGAATTTCTGTACGGCCTCCTGGATTGCCGGGATACGGGTCGAACCACCTACGAGGATGATCTCGTCGATATCGGAAGTCTTCAATCCGGCGTGCTCAAGAGCGGTACGACACGGAGCGATGGTACGCTGGATCAGATCGTCGATGAGTTGCTCGAATTTAGCACGAGTCAGGGTCTTAACGAGGTGAGCAGGTACACCGTTGACCGGCATGATATACGGCAGGTTGATTTCCGTAGAGGTAGAGGACGAAAGCTCGATTTTTGCTTTCTCGGCAGCCTCTTTCAGACGCTGCATAGCCATCGGGTCTTTAGACAGATCGGCGCCGCCGTTCTCGTTCTTGAACTCCTGAACGAGCCAGTCGATGATACGATGATCGAAATCGTCACCGCCGAGGTGGGTATCACCATCGGTTGCTTTTACTTCGAACACACCGTCGCCCAACTCAAGGACAGATACATCGTGGGTACCACCACCGCAGTCGAAGACAACGATCTTCATATCTTTGTTCGACTTGTCGAGGCCATAAGCCAGGGCAGCTGCAGTAGGCTCGTTGACGATACGACGTACGTTGAGACCTGCGATCTCGCCGGCTTCCTTGGTAGCCTGACGTTGGCTGTCGTTGAAGTATGCAGGTACGGTGATCACAGCTTCCGTTACCTCTTGGCCCAGATAGTCCTCAGCGGTCTTTTTCATCTTCTGAAGGATGATGGCGCTGATCTCCTGCGGGGTATAGAGACGTCCGTCGATATCCACACGCGGGGTGTTGTTGTCGCCTTTGGTTACTTTATACGGAACACGGGCGATCTCAGATTGCAGACGATCGTAGGTCTCACCCATGAAACGCTTGATCGAATAAATAGTTTTGGTCGGGTTTGTGATGGCTTGACGTTTAGCAGGGTCGCCCACTTTACGCTCACCGCCATCGATGAATCCAACAACAGAAGGGGTTGTACGCTTACCTTCAGCGTTAGCGATTACGATAGGTTCGTTACCCTCCATTACGGCTACACATGAGTTTGTAGTACCGAGGTCAATTCCAATAATTTTAGACATAGTATTTTTCCTTTCTTTTAAATTTTCAACTTTTTTCGGGATCTCGGGATACCGGAACACCGGAATACCGAAATCATTCACCAAGTAAGAGACAAATAGTGTGCCAAAGGGGTTTTGGCAGAAAAGGACTGACAAATTGGCAGAAAATGCGGAAATATTTGCATATATCAAAAAAAAGTTGTAATTTTGCACGCAAAATTGTGAATGATGAAAAAAAGCATTTTAGTTATTATGGCAGCAATGACTTTGCTGGGAATCAGTTGTTCGAAGGAACAGAAGGAAAATGAAGGTAAGGCACCTATTACGAAGCCGCAGATCACGATTGAAGGTGGACGTCTGACACCGGAGGCGTTATGGGCGATGGGTCGAATCGGTAGTGTGAAGAGTGACATCGAGACGGGTTTGTTGGCGTATACCGTCAGCTATTACAGCGTCGAGGAGAACCGTAGTACGACTTGGATCCGGATTGTTAATCCGTATGAGCAGTCAGCCGTCAGCCATCAGCTTTCAGTTGTGGACGAGTTTGTGGGTAGCGAGCCGGCATGGTTCGGGAATAGCGGTTGTCTGGCTTATATGAAAGGCGGACAGTTGTATTTCCGTCGGGACGGCGAGGATGTGCAAGTAGAAGGTGCAGCGGATATAGAGGGGTTCTTGTTGTCGCCTATGCGGGATAAGGTCATCCTCGTCAAACAAGTACAGCGCAACGATATTTGCCGCACGAAAGACTTATACCCCGATCTGCCGCTGGCAACGGGACGCATGTATGACGACTTGATGTACAAGCACTGGGACGAATGGGTGGAAACGATTCCGCAACCGTTTGTGTGCGATTTAGAGATAGAATACTATGGTGAAGGGGAACGAATGAAGAGCGCGAAGGTGAATGAGGGTGTGAATATACTGGAAGGTACGGCTTTTGAGTGCCCGATGAAGCCTTTTGGTGGAGTGGAACAGTTGGCATGGAATCCGAATAACGAGGAGATTGCTTATACATGTCGGAAAAAGACAGGTTTGGATTATGCCGTGAGCACGAATAGCGATATATACCTTTATAATATACGCACGCGTGAGGAACGGAATATCACGGAGGATAACAAGGGATATGACACAAATCCGAGTTATTCGCCGGACGGCGAATATATTGCATGGCTGTCGATGGAGCGCGACGGATACGAGAGTGACCTCAACCGACTGTTTGCAATGCACCTCGAATCCGGAGAAAAACATTGGATCAACGAGAACATGGAAGATAATGTGGACGAGTTTGCATGGTACAGCAATGACGAAATCTTGTTCACGGCTTGTTGGTCAGGAACCATCAACCTATACCACTTGGATCTAAACAACGGTTTCATTGAACGCATGACAGAAGGTCAGTACGACCTCGGGTTAGGCGATGTAAGCGACAAGTATGCATTCCTGTTAGGCCACTCCATGCGTCAGGCGAACGAGATCTACCGCATGGACGTAGAGGAATGGAAGAACGACCCGAGTCGTGATTTCGGCCCGAGAGGCATCGATTGGGAACAGCCGCACACGGCGTTGGAGAAGGAGATTGAGCAACTGACCCACGAGAATGACAATATCTATGATCAGATCGAGCGTTCGACGGTAGTACCGAGATGGCAGAAGACGACCGATGGCAAAGACATGTTGACGTGGATTATCTACCCGCCGCATTTCGATCCGAGCAAAAAGTACCCAACGATTCTGTACTGCGAGGGCGGTCCGCAAAGCCCTGTGAGTCAGTTCTGGTCATTTAGATGGAACTTTATGATGATGAGTGCGGGTGATTATATCATCGTGGCGCCGAATAGAAGAGGTCTGCCGGGCTTTGGTAAGGAGTGGAACGAGGAGATCAGCGGAGACTACGGAGGTCAATGTATGAAGGATTACTTCACGGCGATCGACGAGTTCTGCAAGGAGCCGTACGTGGATAAGGAACATTTAGGATGCGTGGGTGCGTCGTTCGGTGGGTTCAGCGTATATTGGATCGCAGGTCACCATGACGGAAGGTTTAAAGCATTCATTGCGCATGACGGTATTTTCAACTTGGAGATGCAGTACTTGGAGACCGAGGAGAAATGGTTCGCCAACTGGGATATGGGCGGTGCGTACTGGGAGAAGAACAACAAGATTGCGCAGCGCACGTTTGAAAACAGCCCGCATAAGTTCGTCGATAAGTGGGACACGCCGATCTTGTGTATCCACGGCGAGAAGGACTACCGGATCTTGGCAAATCAGGCCATGGCTGCTTTTGATGCCGCTAAGATGCGCGGTGTTCCGGCAGAGCTGTTGATCTTCCCGGATGAGAATCACTGGGTATTGAAACCGCAGAACGGCATTTTATGGCAAAGAGAGTTTAGAGGTTGGCTTGACCGTTGGTTGAAATAGTTCGGTATGCTACTCTTCGGGGTACCGGCCCCCTGCCTACGAGTTTTGGGGCTCCCATTCCCCAAAACATGCCCCCTCAGAGTACATACCTCACTAAAGAAAAACAAACATGAAGTATAATTACGAATACGAGATTAAGTACCAGGAAGTGGACGGCGAGAAGAGATTGCGTCTGTTTAACCTGGAGAACTACCTGCTGGAAGTAGCAGGGACGGTAGCAGACGAGTTGGGCTTCGGTATCGCTGCCCTGCATCCGATGGGTTTGACGTGGATCTTGACGCGGTTAAGCGTAGAGATGTACGAACTGCCGACACATTGTGAAAAAGTGCGTTTTGAGACCTGGATCGAGAGTAATGTACATATGCTGAGTACCCGTAACTTTCGCATATATGCGAAGCCCTCAGAATTCAGCCATCAGCCATCAGATGAATGGATTTTAATCGGGCAATGCAAGAGTGTGTGGGCTGTGCTGGATCTGGAGAAACGGGAGATCGTGAATGTATTTAACGATCCTATGTTTGAAGGCTGCGTGGACGGGGAAGTAATCGAGATGGCGAGGGTACGCATGACGACGATTCCGGAACCGACGGGTGTGGTGCCGCATAAGGTGGTATATTCGGATATCGATTATAACGGGCACTGCAACAGTTGCCGGTATCTGCAGGCGATGACAGACGCGTACTTGCCGGACTATTACGGCAAGAAGGTGCGATTAGATATCAGTTACAGCAAAGAAGCGATGTTAGGTGAGACGCTGCAGACGTATTATCTGGTGACTGAAGACGGAGTACAATATCAACAAAAGAACGAAGCAGGTGAAACCAGTTGTTCGGCAAAGATAACGGTTATAGGTTAAAGGTTATAGGTTATAGTTATGGAGATACAAGAGAACACGACGTTATTAAAACGTCCGACGGAGTTGGAAGCGGATGTGGTTCGTTTTCAAAATCAGAAAGATAAATGGATTGCGTTTGTGGGTCTGAAAGACGGTAGGCCGTACGAGATCTTCACGGGTCTGGCTGACGACGAGATGGGCATTGCGTTACCGAAGAGTGTGGTGAAAGGCAAGATCATCAAGGTGGTACAGGAAGACGGCAGCAAACGGTACGATTTTCAGTTTGTGAACACGAGAGGTTTCAAGACGACGGTAGAGGGATTGAGTTATAAGTTTGACCGGGAGTTTTGGAATTATGCGCGTTTGATTTCGGGTGTGTTACGTTACGGTATGCCGATTGATCAGGTGGTTCATATGATCAGTGGTCTGCAGATGGATAGCGATTCTATTAACAACTGGACAACGGGTGTAGCACGTGTGCTGAAACGGTATATACCTGGTGCGGAAGTAGAAGAAGAGCAATAAAAAAAGCCGGCGTTTGCCGGCTTTACTTTTTACTTTTCTACCACAAATCGGGTTTCCAACATTCCGAGGGATTGATTTTCCACCACTTTAACGCCGTATTTGCGTTTCCATTGTTTAGCGAGGGAATTGAACCATCCACGGGTGACGTAAGAATAGACAAAGGGGTGCAGGTGCAGTTTCATACCGTTTCCATGTTCCTCGTATTCTTTTTCGATCTGTTCGACTATTTGGTCCGTAAAGAGGAAAGACGCCTGAATTTTTCCCTTTCCGCCGCAAGTAGGACATACTTCTTCCACTTGCATTTCTACAGCCGGTCGTACGCGTTGCCGCGTGATCTGCATGAGTCCAAACTTACTGAGCGGCAGGACATTATGCTTGGCGCGATCCCGTTCCATGAGTTTACGCACGTAGTCGTAGAGTTGTTGCTGATGCTCTTTGGAGTCCATGTCGATGAAATCGACGATGATGATACCTCCGATATCGCGTAAGCGAAGTTGGTGCACCAACTCATCTGCGGCCAGCATGTTAAACTGGTACGCATTTTCCTCTTGGTCCTCATAGATCTTCTTGCTGCCTGAGTTGACATCAATGGAGAACAGTGCTTCGGTTTTGTCAATGATGAGGTAACCTCCGTGTTTAAAACCGACCGTTCTTCCGAGTCCCGTCTTCATCTGGCGGGTAATGTCAAAATGGTCAAAGATAGGTTGCGTGCCCTGGTAGAGTTTTACAATCTTGGCGCTTTCCGGCGCAATGAGCTGGAGATAGCGGCGCACTTCGTCGAAAGTCTCCTTGTCATTGATCTGAATGGATGTGAAATCTGGGTTGAGCAGATCTCGGATGATACCGAGTGTGCGTCCCATTTCAGCGCTGATGAGGCTTACGGGTTGACGTTGTTGGAGTGTCTTAACCGATTCCTGCCAGCGCTCCATAAGCAGTTGTAACTCATTATCCAGTTCAGCGGCACGTTTATCCTCTGCTACCGTACGAACGATGATCCCGAAACCCGCAGGTTTGATTGAGAGCATCAGTTGTTTAAGACGTTGGCGTTCTGCCTCCCGTTTAATCTTCTGTGAAACCATGACGCCGTCGGCAAAGGGGATGAGGACGATGTTCCGTCCGGCGATCGAGATCTCGGCGGTAAGACGCGGTCCTTTGGTGTTGATGGGTTCTTTGGAAACCTGCACCAGGATAGGGTCACCTACTTTGAGTACCTCGGCAATTTGTCCTTCCTTGCCTACTTCGGGCTGCCGCGGTGTCTTGGTGACGACCGGAATGTGGCGTTTGTCCGAAACGGCCTTGGTCACATACGTGTTCAGCGTACGAAACTGAGAACCTAAATCCAAATAGTGTAGAAAAGCTTCCTTCTCATGACCTACATCGACGAAAACGGCATTGAGTGCAGGCATGACCTTTTTGACGCGTCCGTAGTAGATATTTCCTACGGCAAAATTGTCTTGGTCGCGTTTCTCACGCGCCACTTCTTGCAAGCGGTCATCCTCTGTCAGAGCAATTGCGATTTCTGTCGGCTGTACGTCAACAATCAATTCGCTTTTCATAACTGTGTTGAGTTTTTAAATAAAATAAAAGCCTTGTGGCAAACTTGCCCACCCTTGGACAAGTTTAGCGCCACAAAGCTACATGCCGTCATTTACTTATGCTTATGACGATTCTTACGCAGGCGTTTTTTACGCTTGTGCGTGGACATCTTATGTCTCTTATGCTTCTTTCCGTTAGGCATAATAATAAAATGATTAAAATTGTTATACTGATGTTAATTAATTTTCCTTATTAATGTACATCCTCCACAAACTCCTTAGCGGGTTTGAAGTACGGGATTTTGTGCTCCGGAACGAATACCGAAGTCTGCTTGCTGATGTTACGAGCCACTTTCGCCTTACGGGTTTTGGTCATAAAACCACCGAACCCACGAAGGTAAACATTCTCGCCATTAGCGACATTATTCTTTACATTTTCCATAAAAGCCTCTACGATTACGGATACTGTTTTTTTATCATATCCCGTAGAAACGGCCATTTCATTAATGAGATCAGCTTTTGTCATACTGGTATATTTTTATAGTTATTTTTTCTATTTTAAACGAAAAATCGTGCAAAGTTACTATAAATTATTGAAATACAAAAGTTTTTTGGCAAAAAAATTGCAAAATTGTGATTTTTTTTGTAATTTTGTGCCGTTTTTTGAGTTTCAAGTCCCAAAATTGTGCAAAATTGATGTTCAAATCGTTATTCTATAGCAAATTATACGAGTGGTATGAAACGAACCATCGTGTGCTTCCATGGAGAGAGACGGAGGATGCGTACGCTATTTGGTTGAGTGAGATCATTCTGCAGCAAACGCGTGTAGCGCAAGGGATGGAATATTACATGCGATTTGTGAGTCGTTGGCCGAAGGTGGAAGACCTGGCTGCAGCAGATGAGGCGGAAGTGTTGCGGGAATGGCAAGGTTTGGGGTATTATTCACGGGCGAGAAATCTGCATAAGGCGGCACAGATGATTGTGGCTAATGGCGAAAGGCGAAAGGCTAATGGCGAATGTATTTTCCCACAGACCTTTGAAGAAATCCGTGCTTTACCGGGTGTAGGAGAATACACGGCAGGGGCCATTTCGAGTTTTGCGTATAACCTACCCTATCCGGCGGTGGACGGCAATGTCTATCGGGTGATTGCACGTCTGCTGGACATCGATGAAGCGTTTGACACAACGAAGGGTAAAAAACTGTTTCACAGCAAGATAGAGGAGTTTTTGGATCGGAATAATGCACGGCTTTTTAACTCGGCGATTATGGAGTTCGGTGCGTTGCATTGTACTCCGGTGTTGGGTGATCATTGTGAGAGTTGTCCGATCAAGGATTTTTGTGCCGGTTATGCGCATGGCACAGCGGAGTTGTTACCGGTTCGAAAACCGAGGCCGAAAGTTAGGGACAGATGGTTTACGTACCATATTTATTTACAAGCCGTCAGTGATCAGCCTTCAGCAGTCAGAACTTTGATTCAACGCCGGGAAGCCAAAGATATATGGTATCATCTGTATGAATTTCCCTGCGAGGAACATTTTGGAGTACAGAATACAGAACACAGAACACAGACTGATTCACCGTTTCCCTTTACACATGTGTTGTCGCATCAGAAACTGCATGCGCGCTATGTGGTTCATAAGGTACAAAAAATGCCGGAGATACCCGGCACTCTTGTGATTCGTTGGGAAGAACTCAATGATTATGCGCTTTCTCGATTAACGCTGCGAGTGATTGATACACTTCAGCATAAGGCGTAGTTTGCAAGATTTCCAAATGATGATTCATTACCTCATGGTCCCCCCTCTTGGCCGGGCCCGTTTGTGCGTCTAAAGGCTTGAGTGTATGCATCTTAGCGGCCGTCTGGTCGATCAGGGGAAGTAAGGCATTGAAGGGTATTTGGGTGTCTTTTAGCACCTCTTCGGCTATGCGGTACATGAGGTTCGTGTAGTTATTGGCAA
Source organism: uncultured Bacteroidales bacterium (assembly GCA_946403315.1). Classification (GTDB taxonomy): domain Bacteria; phylum Bacteroidota; class Bacteroidia; order Bacteroidales; family Paludibacteraceae; genus Colicola. Next base: position 75,632 of record CAMIZK010000001.1, read on the forward strand.
ACACACCGGCAATGTGCAGGCGTTCCCGGTCATGTTGGTTTGCTTCGTATATACGACTCGTCAGGCACTGCGCAAGACTGTAGATGGCCGCGATGTCATCGATGTTATGTCCTTCGATAAAACAGGGGATTCCACTCCAGTCATCGATGAGCGTTTCCTTACTGAAACTCTGGAAGAAATAGAGTATTCCGGAGTGCGGTTTATCACCACCGAACACATCGATAGGCATCGAACCGGAGGTATGCAGGTGGAGTGCCTGCGGTGCATTTACTAACGAAACGACTTCTTTAAGTACATGGTCTGCGACGGTGTAGATGTAGCAATCTGCCTTAGGCAGATCGTTTATGGCCGAAGGATCGGCTGTTAGCGGTCGTGCATGTACCAATTCCGTACGGATACCTTTTATTTCAAATGCGTGGTACAAGTTTGTACCGACACTTCCTGCACCAATAATCGCTATTCTCATTTCGCGTATGCTTTATAAAATTCCGTAACCGCGATGATACCTTTTTCCCATACTTCAAGGTCCATAGACTCGTTGGGGGAATGGATGGCGTTTTGTTCCAAGCCAAAGCCCATGAGGATCGTTTTGCATCCAAGGATGGATTCAAAGGACGAGATGATTGGAATGGATCCTCCTCGACGGGCTGCCAAAGGACGTTTGCCAAAGGCAACCGTAAATCCATGTTCAGCAGCTTTGTAGGCAGGGATATCAATGGGACATACGTAGCCTTGTCCACCGTGCATCGGAGTGACAGTTAGACGGACTCCGTCCGGTTTGATAGTTTGAAGGTAGTTTATAAATGTTTGGGAGATTTTGGCATGGTCTTGGTTCGGCACCAGACGACAGGAAACCTTTGCAAATGCTTTGGACGGAAGGACGGTTTTGGAGCCCTCTCCGGTGTACCCTCCCCATATACCGCAGACGTCGAAAGAAGGACGGCAGGAATTGCGTTCCAAGGTCGAGTAACCCACCTCTCCAAACACATCATCCACGTCAATGGCCATGTTGTATTTTTCCTGCGAGAAAGGAATCTGTGCAATCATCGCACGCTCGGCATCCGGAATCGGCAAAACATCGTCATAAAATCCTGGTATTGTGATCCTTCCATTTTTATCAACGATCTGCGAAAGCATCTCACAAAGGGCGTTGATAGGATTCTTGACTGCTCCCCCAAAATGTCCTGAATGGAGATCCCGATTCGGGCCGTCCACTTCGATTTGCCAATAGGCGAGTCCGCGAAGCCCGGTCGTGATGGAAGGGGTGTCTTTTCCGATCATCGAGGTATCAGAAACGAGAATGATATCGGCCTTAAGAAGGTCTTTATGATCCTCCAAAAACGCCTCCAAAGAGGGCGAACCAATTTCTTCTTCTCCTTCAAAGATAAACTTGACGTTACAAGCCATCAATCCCTCATGGACGAGGTATTCAAAAGCTTTCGCTTGGATCATCGCCTGTCCCTTGTCATCATCCGCACCGCGGGCGTAGAGGCGCCCGTCCCGGATGGAGGGTTCCCATGGATCGGAGTGCCAGAGGTCCAAGGGTTCCACGGGCATTACGTCGTAATGGGCGTAGACAAGGACGGTTACGGGTGAGGGGTTACCGGTTACGGGACATTTATACTCCGCATAGACAAAGGGATTTCCTGCAGAGGGAAGGATTTCTGCACGTTGGCAGCCGGCTTCCAGTAATAACTCTTTCCATCGTTCGGCACAACGGATCATGTCCGATTTATGTTCCGTTTGACAGCTGACGCTGGGGATGCGGATAAGACTTGCCCACTCTTCCAAGAACCGTTCTCTATGGGCAGCGATATACGTTTGAATATTCATTATAAAAAACGTTATTTTACAAACTCGTCACCGGTTATTTTCACCTGCATGGTTTGTTTGGATTTTGTGCCGAAATAGCGCATCACCAAGTTGTATTGTCCTTCTTTCATGGCCTCAATCTGCCGATCTGTTTCAGCCGAGCGGCTGCTTGTAAGGAAAGACTCCATTAATTCATCATGAAGCGATTTTTCCGTGATTCCGTATTCCGCAAAATCCTTGATGAAGTTATCCATTCCGAGCGCCTCTTCATCCACCGCCAGATGGAAGACGATATCATGTCCTTCCATTTCTGTTCCGGTGTGCGTGATACCTACGCTGATCATCGAGAAAACGGATTCAAAAGCACCGATCACCTCAATCACTTCTTCAGGAACTCCTTCATATTTGGCATACAGTGCCTCTACGTCTTCCCAAGTTACTTCCGGAAGGTCTTCGTAAGACAACACAGCCTCCATCACATCCCCGGAGATACTGCCTTCGAAGCGGAAAATCATGTCGCATTCATATTCCCGCATGGTTGTGATACGATAGTACATCTTCTTGGAAACCACATGCATGTTGAAATATATTTCACGCAAGTATTCCGCCAAGTCATCGGCGTCTACTCCCGACATCTCAAAACCTTGTTTAAAGCTCATACCACCGAACTCACTCTCGTCAAAAATCATGTCGATGACGATATCTTTTCCGTCGGCCTCAAGACTCTGAACAGAGACAGCGCCGGTGTTAATACCATCTACATCGGCTTGCATCTCAGCGACCAGCGCTTGAACAGGTTCGGGAGTGGATTTTTTACCGCACGCGGTAAACAGCATTGCAGCGACTAAGGCTGTTACAAAAAGATTTTTTTTCATACTATAATCGATTAAACAAAGTTTTTCGCATTTCGGGTGCAAAGTTACAATATTTTTTTGAACTATGCAAGAAATTCGCACAATAATTGACTTTTTTTTCAAAAAACGCGCGCACGCTTGCATATATGAAAAAATTTTTGTAATTTTGCAGCCGAAAATGAGTTTGTCTCAATTAAAACCATTAAAAGTATGAAAAAATTATTGTATTTGGCAGCATTTGTCGCTGCAGTGACATTCACCGCCTGCAACAAGGGCATCGGTAGTCTTCCGACAGAACTTCGTCAAGAAGTAGAACAAGCAGATCAGGAGATCAAAACGGCTCTCGAATTTGCCAAACATTCCGGCGAGATGCAGGAAATGCAACAGTACGGTCTTGAGTTTGATTATGAAGGCGTAGCATTGGAAGGTCGTTCCATTATCTTCCAGTTCAAATTAGGCGGCGATATGATGAATATAATCTCTTTCAGCGCTTTAGCAGAGAATCTGGGTTTCTCTCAGAGTGATTTTGAGCAAGCTGTTCGTCGCGGTGAGATCTTCCAAGGCATGGAAACAGATGATGCGGAGATGATGCGCATGATGCGTGAATACAAGTACAACATCGGTATCCGTATCCGTGGTAACATGAAGGATGACGTGATCACGTATGTCGTTGATTACGAGAACCTGCCGGAGAATGTGGACAACAACTATTACGATTTTGATGTCCTGGACGGTGAGGAGAGCAATCTGGACGGTGAGGAGAGCGATTTGGACGCATATGAAGATTATGAACTGGACGAGTTGTTGCAGTTGTTAGACTACGATGACTTGGATGAGATCGCTGACTAATTCCTACGTATGGTATGAAAAAGATTTTTTTACCGGCGGTGATCATCGCCGCTTTGTTCTTTGCTGCTTGTGCCAATTTAACCGGAAAAGGTGAAGGCCAGCAGGAAGAGCCGAAGATAAGCGAAAAGGAGCAAGCATTCGTCAGGGATGTCTTGGCCGGTTTTAACGAAGATATGCCGGAGATGAACGGAGACGGTTTGACTTTCCGGGAAGCGAGCGTAGAGGGACATAATTTCATCTGCGCTTTCACCGTTGATGAGGCTCTCTTTGGCGGTAGGCCGATGAAAAAGGCGTTTGCAGAAGCCGGAATGGACGAAGCTTCGTTTGCTTCCTCGATGAAACAATTGATGTTTGCCGACATGACCCAGGAAGACAAAATTATTTTTTCCAATTTGAAGGTGTATAAATACAACCTCGTTTATCGTCTAATCGGTAATTTATCCGGAGATCAGATGGATTGCATGATCCGTTACCAGGAGTTTCCTAAATAAAGATTTTGCCCATTCGTTTTCGGACACATATTACGCTAATCGTGTGCCTGCTTTGCTCTATAGCCATGCAGGCCGCTGATGATTTGAAGGGTCCGGTTCATTACCACTCCAACGACTCCATGATCATGCTCAAGAACGGAAATGCTTTTCTGCATGGTAAAGGAGAGATGAAATACGAGTCGATGACGTTAACCTCGGAGTTTATCAAAATGAACATGGACAGCAGTCTCATCTATGCCCATGGTGTGTATGACAGTTTGAATTATGAATGGATCGGCAAACCGGTTTTCAAGGACGGAAAGGACGAGTACGAGACGAATGAGATTACGTACAACATCAAGACGCAAAAGGGATATATCCGGCACGTAGTAACCGAGAACGGTGAAGGCTATATCATTGCGGATAAGACCAAGAAACTGCCGAACAACGAGATGCTGATGGCCGGCGGTCAATATACGACGTGCGACAACCATGATCATCCGCATTTCTATCTGAAGATGACCAAAGCCAAAGTAAAACCGGGTGATTACATCGCTGCCGGGCCATCCTATATGGTGGTAGGCGATGTGCCGTTACCGATTGCGTTACCTTTCGGTTTTTTTCCGTTTACGAACAAGTATTCAAGTGGTCTGATTATGCCGCAGTTCGGCGATGACTACACACGTGGTATGTACTTGAGCGGTTTAGGCTATTACTTTGCGTTAAGCGATTATATCGATCTGGAATTGACGGGAGATATTTACACGCGTGGAACGTGGGCGATACGTGCCAAATCAAGGTATGTATGGCGGTATCGGTTCTCGGGAAACCTGAGTATCAACTACCGTAACGATGTGACCGGAGAAAGAGGTATGCCGGACTATTCGGCCAAGAAGAACTTCAGCATTGCATGGACCCATACGCAGGATGCCAAGTTCAATCCTTATTGCACTTTCTCCGCCTCGGTGAACTTCGCTACCAGCGGTTACAACCGCAGTAACATCAACAGTTACTACAACTCCAATTTATATTCCGAGAACACCAAGAGCAGTCAGATCAACTACACCCAGCGTTTTCCGGATGCACCGTGGACGATCAGTCTGTCAGCTAACTTGACACAACGAACGAGTGACTCCACGATCTCGATGACCGCACCGCAGCTGACGGTGAACATGAGCAGTCAGTACCCGTTTAAGTTATGGCGGCAGGCGACGCTTAAACGCAAAGGCAAAGTAGCCGGAAAAGAGAAATGGTACGAGAAGATCAAGATGAGTTACTCGTTGAACGGTAAGATTACCATAAACAGTGTCAAAGAGAAGGACTTCCTCAAGACCAATTTCTTACGGGATTGGACGACAGGTTTGAGTCACTCTTTACCGATCAATGCCAGTTTCACGGTATTCAAGTACCTGAATATCACTCCGTCTATTAATATCCGTGACCGAATGTATTTCAGTCGTGTGGACCGGCACTGGAATGACGAGACCAATGCCTTGGAGATGGATACCACCACCGGATTCTATAACGTATTTGACTTCGATTTGGGCGTGAGCATGAGTACGAAGTTATACGGTTTTTACACACCGCTTAAGAAGTTATTTCCGCATAGCAAAGTGGAGAAATTCAGGCATGTGTTCACTCCGACGATCAGTTTCAGTTACCACCCGAATTTTGAAAACGATTTCTGGGGATACTACGGCAAGTACGACCAACCGGTGGTAAAAGACGGGGATACAACCTATATCCATCAGGTCTATTCCCGTTATGCGAACAGTCCATACGGCAACGCGCCTCGAGGCATGGCCGCCGCGTTGAACTTCGGTGTGGACAATAACCTGGAAGTGAAAGTGGTGAATAAAAACGATACCACCGGTAAGAATCCTTACCGCGTCATCAGTCTGATCGATAAGTTCTCCGTGACGGGCGGATACAACTTCGCCGTGGATAGTATGAACTGGAGTCTGTTCCAGGTTAACCTGCGTTTGAAGTTCCCGAAGTTGAACAACTACACGCTGAATCTCAACACGGCATTGGATCCGTATATGTACCAACTCAACGAAGCCGGAAAACCGGTTCGTACCAACAAACAGTACTGGCATAACGGCCGTTTTCCGCATTGGTCAGGTCTAAGGTGGAACTTCAGTTACACTTTCAACAACCAGACCCTTAAGAAATGGAAGGAGAAGATCAACGGGAAAAGGGAAAAATCAGAGAATAAAGACGATCCTCCGGAAGAAGGTATTACCGCCGTCGAAAGTGACGGGGAGGGAATGGTGAAAAATGCCAAATCGGAAAAGAAGAAAGAGGAAGAGGTGGATGACGGATACGTGAAGACTGAGTTTCCCTGGAGTTTAAGTCTCAGTTACTCCTTGGCCTACACTTCCGGTAATGAGTTCGACTACGAGAAGATGTATTATAAGATGAAATTCACGCAGTCGTTGAGTCTGAGCGGAAGCCTTGGTTTAGGCAAAGGATGGAAAGTGAGTGCGAACATGACGTACAACTTCGATTACAAGAAAGTGACGGCTTGTACGATCAACATCAGTCGGGATTTGCACTGTTGGAACATGACCGCCAGCATCAACCCCATCGGACCGTTTAAGAGTTATACGTTCCACATCGGCGTGAATGCGTCGATCCTGAGCGACCTCAAATATGATAAAAACAGTAATTCATCAACAAATAGCAGAATCACATGGTGGTAGAGAATTTGAAAGTAGTGACCGCGACGTATGAGTTGTACATCAACGGCGAAGGCG
>CAMIZK010000002.1 GCA_946403315.1 uncultured Bacteroidales bacterium
GAACTGCCGGCAGAAGTGAAGAACGGGATTAGTCATAGAAGTAGAGCGCTTGCAGGCATTAGTGAATACATTGAAAAATGAAAAATGAAAAATGAAAGGAAGAAGGGCGAGGGGCGAAAGGTTAGGGGCTAAAATGAAAGGACATAACGATATAACGACATTTCGAATAAACGTGATAACAAAGAAACAACTCATAGGAATTTTAGCGCTTTGCGCTTTGCTCTGTGCTCCAGTCCGGGCACAAAAGAAATGGACGACACATTTTGCGTACAACAATGTGACGCAGATAGCGATGTCGTCGGATAAAGTGTATGCGATCTCAGACGGCAGTCTGTTCAGCGTAGAGAAACAGAGCGAGAAGATAGCGGTGTATAACCGTCAGTCGGGTCTAAGCGGAACGGGTATCACGTGTATCCATTACGACGCGACGGGCAAGCAGTTGATTATCGGTTACGGAACCGGTAAGATCGATATTCTGACGGCGCAGGGCGTGCGGTATATCGGGGAGATGTATGACAAAGATATGACGCAGCGCAAGACGATCCATAACGTGACAATATCCGGTAGAACGGCATATCTGAGCACCGCTTTCGGTGTGCAGACGATGGATTTGCGGGAGAATAAATTGGTGGACAGTTACTGGTTAAGACCGGGTGGTCAGGAAACGGACGTGCAGGATGTGCTGCTGGCTAATGATAGTATCTATGCCTTCACGACGGACAGTCTGTTTGCGGCATCGATGCGCGATAACATAGTGGATTATACCGTTTGGAAACGGGAGAAGCGTTCGGAACGGATCCAGCCGGACAGCGAGAAAGGCAAGCATTACCAGGACGAGACGAGTCATTGGTACGCCAGCAACGCAGAGGGTATCGTGCGTTTTACGCAGACGGCGCGGTTGAGTTACAAGCCGGACGGACCGATGGTGAACAGTCCGTATCGGATCTTTACGCAAGGCGGCAATGTGTATGTGGTGCAAGGCGGACGATGGGACGCACAATATAACAAAGCGGGTTGCGTGATGCGGTATGACGGAACGCGATGGAACAACATATCGTCGGAAGCGATCCGTTCCGTCACCAACCGATCGGCATTGGATTTCATGCAAGTGGCTATCGATCCGCAGAATCCAAACCATTTCTATGTAGCCAGTTACGGAACGGGTCTGTATGAGTTTATGGGCGATTCGCTGGTTCGTGCCGACATCGCCGGAGGAGAGAACAGTCTGACAGCTATTGTTCCCAATCAACCGACTATCTATACCCGTTTGGATTATGTTCAGTATGACGAAAGGGGTAACTTATGGATGTTAGATGCCGCGTTGGAGGGTCAGCTGCAATGCAAGGCGGCAGACGGCACGTGGCATGGGTTAACGGTTGTGGCAGATAACCAGAACTTAGCGTTACACACACCGGGCGGATTGGTGATAGACCGCATTCGCCCGAATTACAAATGGCTTTGCACGGCACGGTATAACCAGTTTGTATGCCTAATGGACGATCAAGGGACGGCGTTTGACACATCCGATGACCGCACGATCACTCGCAGCGAATGGACGGACCAGCACGGTCATACTTTCCGTCCGACGACGATATATGGATTGATGCAAGACCGAACGGGTCGGCTGTGGATAGCGACGGAGATCGGCATGGGTGCGATAGAGGTTAACACGGATTTCTTTGCAGAGGATGCAATCCGGTTACCGGAAGTGACGGATATCAACGGCGAGAATCCGCTAACGACCCAACGCATCAATGCGATTTGTCAGTCGCCGGACGGTCATCTATGGATCGGTACGGAGTTAGGTGTGTACGAGATGAATGAGGAGATGACGGAGATCCTGGCGCACTTCACGACGGATAACTCGGCGATGCCGGATAACGCGATCATGGCATTGGCAGCAGGAGAAGACGGACATATCTGGTTCGGCACGTCGGAGGGATTGGTGGAATACAATCCGCAGGGGACTGATGAAGGGGTGAAAAATGATGAATTGATGAATGATGACGCTTCGCTTAATGATGGAAGCATGCTTCGTTGGCGGTTGCATCTTTCCTACTCCAACCCGGAAGAGATAGCAGCAACGCCGAACGCTGTTTTTGCAGCGGCTAACGGTGCGTTGTTCAGTGTGGACAAGGCGGATGATCAGTTGAGCTATTGGAGCAAAGCGACAGGCTTGAACGGCAGTTCGGTGGCACATATCGCGTATGACGAAGGTGCCGAGCGGTTGATCATCGCGTACGAGAACGGTCAGATCGACTTGCTGGACCAGGAAGGCCATGTGACGCAGATGCCGGATATCTCGATGAAGGCGGGTTCGATCGCCGTGACGATCAACGCTATCTGTGTGGGCACCAAGTACAGTTACTTAGCGATGCCGTTTGGTATCATCGCTATTCAGGTACGCAAAGGCGAGGTGACCGACACCTATTATATCGGCAATGAGGCGGCGTCGATCGAGGTGCAAGAAGTGGTGGAAATGAACGATTCGCTGTTCGCCTTCTCGTTTGACCGGATGTATAAGGCGTCGCTGGCGAATAACTTAGTGGATTACAACTATTGGGCGAGTGAGGCCATCCCGTTTGAGCAGGTTCAACAGGCCGAGACGCATCAGGGACAGTTGTATGTGTTGGCGCATGACTCGTTATACCGGCGTGCCGGCACGAGTTGGCAGTTGGTAAGCGGTCAACCGCTGAAATGGATGCATGTGAGCGACGGACAAATGTTAGTTTATGTGAAGAATCAGGGTCTGTTCCGACTGCAGGACGATGACACCTTATCGGGTCTGACGAGCACCTATGTAGCGACGGACGCCGTGTACACGAACGGCGTGTACTGGATCGCAGAAGAGAGCAAAGGATTGGTGCGTCTGGGTGCGAACGGCGATGACCGTTTTCAACCGGAAGGACCGCTGAGTAACTTCGGTTATCACTTGGATGTCGCCCATGACCGGCTGTATGTATCGCCGGGTGGACGCTGGTCGGAACAGTACGGCCGGCAGAGCAGTCTGAGTATCTACGACGGGCAACAATGGACCGGTATTCCTTGGCCGGACACGTGGTATTTTACGAACCATGACATACGCGATGCGGTGCAGTTCGCTGTGGATGCGACGGATCCGGAACATTTCTTTGTAGCTACCTACGGAACCGGTGTGTTTGAGTTTAAGAACAACCGCGCCGTGACGCATTATGACAGCAGTAACAGTACCCTGCGCAAGGTAACGAATAGCACGAGTGACTATTATTTCACGCGAACGGACGGTGCGATGACCGATGAGCAGGGCAACCTTTGGGTAATGAACGCGACGGAGATCGGTCAACCGCTGCATATCCGGACAGCAGCCGGTCAATGGATCGGACTGCGTCTGAGAAGCGGAGGAACGGATCTGGAGTTCACCACACCGACCGGCATATGGGTGGATCAGCGGAACAGTAACCGGAAATGGATGATGGATCAACGGGCGACACCGCGTCTGATTTTATTGGATGATAACGGCACACCGACGATGAGCGGCGATGACCGCTGCATGGCACGCAGTTCGTTTACCGATCAGAACGGCAATGTGCTGACACCGAATCATTTCCGCTGCTTTGCGCAAGATCATACCAACCGCATCTGGATCGGTACGGACAAGGGTCTGCTGCTGATCCCGAAGGAGGTGGACTTTTTCAGTTCGAGTGCCTGCAAACGGATTATTATTCCTCGAAATGACGGAACGGGTCTGGGAGACTATCTGTTAGGCGACGAGCAGATCAACTGCCTGGCAGTGGACGGGGGAAACCGCATGTGGATCGGAACCGCCAACTCGGGTTTGTATCTGATCGAAGACGACACGATCACCATCGCGCATTTCACGGAGACGAACAGTCTGCTGCCGTCGAACGGTGTGCAGTCTATCGCCATTATGCCGAAGACGGGTGAGGTGTTTGTCGGTACGGATAAGGGTATCGCATCCTATCGCAGTGATGCCAGTGAGGCGCAAGAGACGATGAGTAACGCTTATGCGTTCCCGAATCCGGTGAGACCGGATTATGGCGGTATGATCAGCATCACGGGATTGATGGATAATACGGTGGTAAACATCGTGGATGCAGGTGGAAACCTGGTGTGCAAGACGCGCAGTCACGGCGGAACGGCTGTCTGGGACGGAAAACTCCCGGATGGTAGGCGTGCTACCCCGGGAGTCTATACGGCGCTCTGCAATGCAGAGGGCGGTCATACGATCGTGAAGATCTTAGTGGCCTATTAGTTTCAAGAACTCTTCTCTGGTTTCCTGGCGATTGAAGGCGCCGGTGAAATCAGAAGTGACGGTCATGGCGTGTTGTTTCTGCACGCCACGCATCTGCATGCACAGATGTTCGGCTTCGATGACCACCATGACACCGAGGGGATCCAGGGTGTTCTGGATACAGTCTTTGATCTGGGTCGTAAGGCGTTCCTGTACCTGAAGACGACGCGCATAGACATCGACGACGCGTGCGATCTTACTCAGGCCGGTGATACGACCGTTAGGGATATAGGCCACGTGCACCTTTCCGAAGAAGGGTAACATATGGTGTTCGCAAAGGGAATAGAAATCAATATCTTTGACCACTACCATCTGGCGGTAATCCTCTTCAAAGAGGGCAGAACGAAGGATAGCTTCCGCATCTTCGTTATAGCCTTTGCAAAGGAATTGCAAGGCCTCACCGACGCGGTGGGGTGTTTTTTTAAGACCTTCGCGTTGGGGATCTTCGCCTATTTGCGTCAAGGTGCTCTCTACCGCCTTTGCGATCGCTGCAGACACCTCGGGGTTGGAATGAAAATCTTGCAGGTTCATTCTTGTTTCACTAAAATTTTATCTCGCACGATATAGGTGTTTCCCTGCAAATCCGGGAACTGTTGTACGAGTTTTTTCTTGTACTCTTTGGCCTCGTCATAGGTGCGGAAATCCCCGATACGCACTTTCCAGAACGGGGATTGGTACTGCACATACATAGTCTGATTGATTTGGTCCTTCATCTGCTCCTCCATCTCCAAAGCAGCGGCTTTCGCTGTCTGCTGCTTGTTGGAAGAGAAGATCTGGACACGGTAACCGTCTATCTCGACGAGGTCTTTCTTTCCGTTGACGGCTTCATCCAGCAGCACGGAGACCGTGGAATCCTGCACCACCTGCACACCGGGGAACAGGTTGGACACCGCCATGACTATCGCTAATAAAAACTTCATATCTATTCGGTATTAATAATGGAACGACGAGCCGCCGACGAACTCACGCAAGAAGGAAGTAGGCGGAATCTCTTTCTCCGGAATGGGTACGAAGTACTGGAGGAACTTAAGCAGCCTATGCGCTTCGGTATATTCCTCGCAGAACTTAGGCACTTCCGCCAAGATCGGTTCCGCATGCCGTTTGAGCACCGCAAACTCAAAGATGAGGGCGGAGTTAAACATGACATCTGCTTCTTCCTGGAAGGGGTACACCCATTTCTGCTCACCGCGAATGACGGACGGACAACGGGCGATCGTCTCCTTAGCGGAGAAACCGCGGTATTTATAGTCACGCACGATCCGGCGAAGCAGACGAATGTCGGTGGTCGGAATCCAGTTATGGTTATCGATATTGATGGTAGTCAGCGCCGAGACGAAGATCTTGAATGTCAGGTCTTTATCCACATCCGGCAGAATACAGGGGTTAAGGGCATGCAGACCTTCGATGACCAGCACGGAGTCTTTCTGCAGCTTGAGTTTCTTTCCTTTGAAGACGCGCTCACCGATGGTGAAGTCATAGGTCGGGAGATCCACTTCTTTTCCGTCCAAAAGCTCATGCATCTGCTGGCGGAAGAAAGGCAGATCGACAGCGTTGACATTCTCGAAATCCCATTCGCCGTTCTCATCACGCGGTGTATCTACACGGTTGACGAAATAGTCATCCATGGAGAGCACTTCCGGCTTGATACCATCGACCAGCAACTGGATCTGCAGACGCTTGGAGAACGTGGTTTTACCGGAAGAGGAAGGACCGGAGATAAAGACGATCTTAGGCCGTCTTGCAGCAATCATATCCGCCGTCTGGGCGATCTTCTTCTCGTGTAACGCCTCAGCGAGTTTGATTAGTTCGAAGGATTTCTTGGCGTTGCATGCGACGTTGAAATCGCTTACATTATTGATATGCAGCAGTTTGTTCCAACGGTTATATTCCTGGAAGATGGAGAACATCTTCTCCTGCTGAATCGAGTCTTCGAGGATCAGCGGATTGCTGCGGTTCGGGATACGAACGAGCATGCCGTCTTTGAACGGTTCGATATCGAAGAGGGTGATATAGCCGGAACTGGGTAAGAGCACATTGGTGTAATAATCAATGAAATCACCCATGCGGAAATAGCGGCAGTAGGGGTTTCCAAGCGTCTCGAAGATAGAGGACTCGTTGTTATACCGGGCAGCAAACATACGGATCACCTCTTTGGTCTGCTTCTCCTCCTCATAGATCGGCCGGTTCTCCGCAATGATCAGCTGCATACGTTTCTTAATGGCATCAATCATCTCCGGAGACACTACCGGCGCTTCTCTCTGGGCTTCCAGATCTTCATCCTTATCCACATGCCATTGTAGGGTGCAGTAATAACCTTTGCTGATCGGATGCTCGACACGAAGGTCCATACGAGGATAGAGTTCATTCACCGCACAGGCCAGCACCATACCTAAAGTACGCACATACGCACGCATGCCGGAAGGCGTGCTGGCATCCAGGAACTCGACATCTTTGGGTTTATACAGCCGGAAATCGAGATTCTCCACCTTGTAGTTGACATGCGCAGCGATGATCGGGTACTTCAACTGCACATTCAACAACTCCTTCAACTCAATCAACGAGATTCCTCGTGGCACCTCATGGTAGGTGTGCGTGTTCTTGCAATAAACGGTAATGGTCGGTTCCATACTATTTCAGTTTATCTATTTCTATTGCTTGCTCTAAGAGCGCCTTCATGTCGGACAGCCGCACTTGATTGGCTGCATCGGAGATCGCTTTATCGGGATCAGGATGGGTCTCGATGAACAGTCCGTCAATACCTACGGCCACTGCGGCACGCATGAGATACGGCACCATCTCCCTGTTTCCTCCGGTGACACCTGCCTGCGAAGAGGGTTGCTGCACCGAGTGGGTAGCGTCAAAGATGACAGGACAGCCGAAACGCCGCATCTCCACGAGCGAAGGCATATCCACCACAAGCCGTCCGTAACCGAAAGACGAACCGCGTTCGGTTAACCATATATGTCCTTCTTTGGCTGCGTGGGGTGCCACCTGTTCAATCTTCGAGATAGCACCGCCCAAGTCCCATGGGGCCATGAACTGACCTTTCTTGACGTTGACGATGCGACCGGTGACAGCTGCTGCTTGCAGCAGGTCCGTCTGTCGACTCAGGAAAGCAGGTATCTGCAGCACGTCTGCCACTTCAGCGACAGGCGCACACTGCCAGGTCTCATGCACATCCGTGAGAATCGGCAAGCCGAACTGGGTCTTCACTTCCTGCAGGATCTTCAGACCTTCCTCCATCCCCACTCCACGAGCCGAAGCCGAGGTGCGGTTGGCTTTATCGAAAGAGGACTTGAAATAGAGGGTGATACCCAGGTCATAACAGAGACGGTTGAGCGTCTCTGCCGTCTGGAGCACGATATCTCTATTTTCAATGGCACACGGCCCGGCTATGAGGAACATAAAACAGGAGGTTATTTCTTCTTTTCTGCCTCGTTACGCTGTGCAAGCGGCGAGTCATCCACCGAACGGAAGACACGTGCCCACTGCACTTTCAGCTTACCTTCCCCACCCTTCTCTGCCTTCGGCAGCCAGCTTTGCGCCAAGAAGAACATTGCTTCTTTCGGCAGGCGGTTCGGGATACGCAGCAGTTCCAGATCGTTCACATACCAGATCAGTTCATGCTTGGTCCAACGGAAGGCATAGACGTGGTACATCGAACGCAGTACACCGGTGAGGTCCACCATCTTGGTGTTCTGTCCGTCCACGTAACCCACCTGATGACGTTTCCCGTTGAAATGATAGAGCGCGATCATCGGCGTATTCTGCTTACCGGTTGTCAGTCCGAAGAAATGATGGCCGACACCCTGTGTACGAACCTTCGCCATGAACAAACCGGACTCCTGGGCAAACGCTTCTTTGGTGTTCATCGCATCGGAGGTGAAATCAAACACCTCTTCCACAAAGCCTTTTTTCTCATCCCATGCGATCGCTTTCTTACTCTCTGCACGGGTCTCGACATCCATACGGCCTTCCGCGAAGAACGTGTTCTTACCATCGTTGTACGCCTGACGCTCGGAGGTTCGGGAATGACCGTCTTTCATTGCCGGGTTCGCATAACCGAAACCGGGTTTCCAGTTCTTACCAGTGGACATATCGTCATCAAAAGCCGGACGGAACAATTCCGCCCAGTCGATACGCTCTTCCCGTTGGGCGAAATAGAACTTGATATCATCCGATTTCGCCAGTTGGTTAAAGCGTTGCTCGATGCGGTACTCATCCGAATGCTCCCAGCGTTTGTTATCCTCCCAAAACGCATGACGGACCTTGAAATCCTCCGTGTTCACCTCTTCCTCCAAGGCCGTCAGCTGCTTCAACTCAGACGAGTTAAGCACCTTCATGTAGTTCTTGTAAAGGGAGGAGTTATAGAGGTCATAGTACTTCTTAAGCAGACTATCGGCCTTACGCTCTTCAGCGCTGTGCACTTTCTGGAAGTCCGGTGTCTCACGGAACTGCAGAAAATCGCGGAAGAGGGGATCTGCCAGAGCCTCCCGGTAACGTCTGATTTCCTTGGAAGCTGTCAAACGCTTGTAATCCAACATCTTACGACCTTCGGCCGTGTCTTTGTATTTGCGGGATACAAGTTCCTGTTTACGCTCCTTAAAATCGCTACTCTCGATGCGTTTTTTTAATTCCTGATACTCTGCCAGTTCAGGTGATTTCTCAATCTGGCGATAGCGTTTTACTCGTTCTTGCATGTCGTAAACGGTCTTCTCGAACGCTTCGGTCGAGAGCATTTTACGGGTTAATCTGGCTGCAAATAGGTTCATAAAAAACTTTGTTTTATGTATGATTTATAATTTTTGATTTTTGATTTCGTCGTACAACTCATCGAGTGTATCGACGAAGATGGGTTGGTAACTCTGCTGTTCGGGGATGAAATGCAGGTCCTGCATGACGCGTATCTGCTGCTTGAGGGGCTCGTAAAAACCCTTGTGGTTCAGCACGAAAGTCGGTTTATGGTGTTCCCCAACAATCGCAGACGAAGTAGCATCCATCATCTCGTCCAGCGTGCCGTAACTGCCGGGCAGACATACGATGGTATCGGCTTCATCCCGCATGCGCTGCTTGCGTTCGGACATATTCTGCACTTCGATGAGATAATCGCAGTTCGTTGCCAGGCGACCGGCAGCTTTGATACGCGGCGGTATGACACCTATGACGTGTGCCCCTGCTTGGTGCGCCGCGTCACTGGTACGACTCATCAACCCGCCTGTTGCACCACCGTAGATAAGCGTGTGACCGTTTTCTCCGATCCACTTACCCAATGCGTCACCGAGTTGCAAGAACTCTTCCGGTATCGCATTTTTCGCCGAACAATAGACTGCAATTCGCATTATGCGTCGATGTTTGCGTAGGTTGCGTTTTCTTCGATAAACTCACGACGCGGTGCCACATCGTCACCCATCAGCATAGCGATGATACGATCGGCTTCGGCTGCGTTCTCGATCGTCACCTGTTTCAACATACGGCGTGCCGGATCCATGGTCGTTTCCCACAGCTGCTCGTCGGACATCTCACCGAGACCTTTGTAACGCTGGGTCTTGATCGCCTTCTCGTCACCGGCTCCGTATTTCTGGATAAAGTCAAAGCGTTGTTGGTCATTCCAGCAGTACTCGCTATAGTTACCCTTCGAGCACTTATAGAGCGGCGCACAAGCGATATACAGGTGTCCTTGCTCGATCACCTCTTTCATATGACGGAAGAACAGGGTCATAATCAGAGTAGCAATGTGCGCGCCATCGACATCGGCATCGGCCATGATGATCACTTTATGATAACGGATCTTACTGAGGTTCAGCGCCTTCGGATCTTCTTCAGTACCGAACGTGATACCCAGCGCCGTGAAGATGTTACGTACCTCTTCGGACTCAAACACCTTATGCTCCATCGCTTTCTCCACGTTCAGGATCTTACCGCGAAGCGGCAGAATAGCCTGGTGCACACGGTCACGACCGGTCTTAGCGGTACCACCTGCAGAGTCTCCCTCGACGAGGAACAACTCACATTCCGCAGCGTCTTTCGATACACAGTCCGCTAACTTACCGGGCAGACCACCACCGCTGAGCGGCGATTTACGGAGCACACTCTGTCGCGCGTTACGAGCCGCGATACGTGCCTGTGCAGCAAGAATCACCTTCTCTACGATCTTCTTCGCATCATCCGGATGCTCTTCGAGGTAGTTCTGCAAAGCCTCCGAAACGGCGGAGTTCACTATACCGGCTACTTCCGAGTTACCGAGTTTGGTCTTCGTCTGACCTTCAAACTGCGGTTCAGCTACCTTGACAGAGATAACAGCCGTCAAACCTTCCCGGAAATCGTTCGGGTCGATGGTGGAGTTACCGTCTTTGTCTTTGAGTTTAGCCTTCTCCAGCATCTTGCTTTCCTCGGCGTATTTCTTCATCACACGCGTCAAAGCGGCACGGAAACCGGCTACGTGGGTACCACCCTCGATGGTGTTGATGTTATTGACGTAGGAGTGTACGTTCTCGTTGAAGTCGGTGTTATAGATCATCGCTACTTCCACCGGTGTACCGAACTTATCGGTGTTCAGATGGATCACCTCGGAGATCAGCGGCGTACGGGTACCATCGATGTAACGAACGAACTCACTCAGACCCTTCTCCGAGTAGAACTCCTCTTTCTTGCAGTTACCTTCTGCGTCGATGACACGCTTGTCCTTTAGCACGATCTTGATACCGGCATTAAGGAATGCCAGTTCGCGCATACGGTTTGCCAGGATATCCCAATGGTAAACGGTCTCGGTGAAGATCGTATCGTCCGGCCAGAACTGCACGAACGTACCGGTCTTACGCTGCTCCCAGTTACCCGTTGCCTCTGCCTCGGAGATCGTATGAACCGGCGCCAAGGGTTTACCCTTCGCATAGTCCTGCGAGTGGATTGCACCGTCACGGTACACCTCCACGTGCATCTTGGTGGACAGCGCGTTCACGCAGCTCACACCCACACCATGAAGACCACCGGACACCTTATAACTGTCTTTGTTGAACTTACCACCGGCGTGCAGCACGGTCATAACCACTTCCAGTGCACTCTTATGCTCCTTCGGATGCATATCCACCGGAATACCACGACCGTTATCCTGAACCGTGATGGAGTTATCCTCGTTGATGTGAACGGCGATCTCGTCACAGAAACCCGCCAGCGCCTCATCGATGGAGTTATCCACCACTTCATAAACCAGGTGGTGCAGACCCTTGAGCGATATATCGCCGATATACATCGCAGGACGCTTCCGCACCGCCTCTAATCCTTCGAGCACTTGAATACTCGATCCATCATACTTTTCTTGTTGTTCTTCCATTTGTATTTTTGTGTTATTTTATTCCTTTATTATATGTATGCATAATGCGCATAAGCGCACGCGCACGAAAATCGGCTGCAAAGTTACAAAAAAAAATTGACATACACAAGAGTGCATGCCATTTTTTTGCGATTTTTTCTTGATTTTTAGTTATTTTGCTTGAGTTTGCTTGAGTTCGTTGCGAATGATGGCGCGTACGAAGGCATCGAAGCGTGCATAGCGTTTGCGGCACTTGGTCTTGGGATCGAGTGAGGCAAAGGGATCGGGTTTGGAGCCTCGTGTGGCGTAGAGTTGGGCTTCGAAACGCTGCTGCCAGTATTTATAGCCCTCTTCCGTTTCGAGGGCTTTTGCGGTGAGATAGCAGGCTTTGCCCCATAGTTTCTGGTTGGCGAGTTCATCGCCGACCGCAGGTTTGCGTTTCCAGTTACGCGGTTTGGTAACCTTGTATATTTCCGGTGCAGCAGCGCCAATAATGCGACCGCGTGCGTCACGGTAGTGTTTCTGACGGTGAATGGAGTCCGGAGAGGTTGCTCCTTGGAGTCCGGTAATAATTGCGGCGTATTTTGCTCTTGCCATAAATAGTTGGTTTTTAAGCTATTAGTTACCATCGGAGATAGCAATGTTTATCTAATCGCGTATTAATCACATGTTAATCACGTGTTAACAGCCTAATGTTACCCCGATGCAGGCCCGTATTTTCCTGTGCGTACGAGGGTACAGACGGCGGATTTTTCAAATCGGATGCAAAGGTACGCATTTTTTTTGAGATATGCAAATATTGGACGATGGAAATGTAAGAAAAATGAGATTTCTGACAAAAAATGATCATTCGTCCTTGTTTGAGGGGGCCAATACTGAAACCTCCGTTCAACAGGATAGTCTGCGGGCATACGTAAGCGTACCGGCAAATAGCGATAATCTTGCACAAGCTGCTCGAAGTTCTCAGCGATAAACTCATCAGAAGCATAGTGTGTAAGCAAATTCGCGGCTTCAAAATCGTTCATCTGCGCCATGCTCTGCAAGATACATTACTTGATCTTTCCTTCTCATAGCCAATAGGCTATCTTCAGTAATTAGTTCGTTGTTCATAATAGGTACAAATTAAAAGTTCAGCGTGATCATTTTCGAA
Source organism: uncultured Bacteroidales bacterium (assembly GCA_946403315.1). Taxonomy (GTDB): domain Bacteria; phylum Bacteroidota; class Bacteroidia; order Bacteroidales; family Paludibacteraceae; genus Colicola. The sequence continues at coordinate 12,748 of CAMIZK010000002.1, forward strand.
TCACGCTGCAAAGGTACTACATTTATTTCATATACTGAAATCGTCCAGAACTTTGTTAAAATTGCAAAGTGTAGTTTGCAAAATCAAATAAGTCAAAGACTTAGTGCCCGCGTAGGGATTGGAAGGGCTATAGTGTGGGGTAGCAATGCGTAACTTGTGAACCCCTGCAAAGCCGACGCTCGCAGGGTGTAGATGTCTGCCGGTACAGCAAAGGAATGTGCTCCACATCGGAAGGAGCGGTAGAGTGCTCCCAGTTGGCAAAGAGTATTTCTTTGCTTGTGCCATCGGCAGTAGCAGACGTGAAACGGCAGTTGCAGGCTTCCTTGCGGAGCATGGTGGTGATGCGTGTGCCATCCTTGGAAAGAATGATGAGCGTGACACAGAAGCCGAAGTGTTTGAAATCGAGGCAAGCGCCGAGGAAATAATCCGCCATGTTGTTCTCAAAGAAGAAATCGGTGATTTGCTTCTTGACATCGGCGGTACACTCGCAGGTATCGTACTGGAGACCTTGACCGTAGCACACTTCGGCGTTCCACTGTTGGCAGGTGGTCAGGGTCTCGTCGGCTTCAATCTTCTTGAGGACGTTGTAGGGCATGAGGCTGTCCGCTCCCCAAGGGATGTACTGGGTATGGTCATCCAGCTGGATAGGCGAAATCTCGCCATCCTCTTTGAAGAGTGTGGTGGTGTCGGTGACAAAGATTGCCCGGGCTTTGAGTTGTGGTATATCTACCACGGAGTCAAAAATAAAATCCATATCTTGCAAATTTTGCTGCAAAGATATGAATTTATGCGCGGGCGTGAAAAGACACAGTCAGACACAGGAACAGCAGAGGACTAGGTAGTCTGGTGCAGCGCGGTAATCTTTCACGTGACGTCCCACATAGTTCAATCAAACATATATCACATATACATTCTCTTTATCTAATTCTGCAGGAGAGGTGTAGAGTTTGACGTCCTCCCTTTTCTTGATGATTTTCTCCATACTTTCTTGTGCATGCTCACAATCGAGAATAACCATAAATTTATAATAATCAGCAATATCTTTGATAGGCTGCTTTTTTTTCTTCCCATCTAACAGATGCTCAATATCTTTAATGATTCCTCTTTCCTGTGCCGCACCAAATGACGTTTCGTTAACGGGGATATTGCATTTTACTTCAGCAATGATTTTCTTGTCTCCAACGTACTTCACATCATATCCATTAGCATTGGCATGTTGCTTGTCTACTATTTTTCCTATACCAACTTTTTCTTTACTATCGATGAATCCGTCTTGATAGAGTTTTAGCACAAACGAATCCGTTGCACGCAATGTAATCATATTATTGATGCAACTGAGCAGTTTCTTAAGGTCAATCAATTGTTCATTAGATAGTTTAGAATATAGGTCTTCTATTCCTAATTGCGCAAAGAATTGATTGAACTGCTCTTTCAAGTCCTTTTCTCTATTATATTCCAGAGATGCCAGAATGGATTGACGCACAATAGGTGTAGCAAACGAGATGAAGGGAGTATCCTCTGTCGGCTCATATTTCTCTGCCGCATTAGCAAGTCCTACTCTTCCGGCATTTATTAGTTCATCTAGAGAAAGTCCTTTATCCTGGTATTGTGCAGCCAACGAAACTACAAAACGCATATTGGCACGCACGAGTTGTTCTAATGCGGTTCCATCGTTATTATGGACACGATTGATGAGTTCTTTCTCTTCCTGCTTAGACAAAAGAGGTTCATTCCCTATCTCTTGAAGGATATTATCTATATTCATAATTTAATGCCAAATTCGTTTTCTAATTCTTTCCACGAACGATCCATGTGCTCACCGAGGAATTGTTTGTATTGTTCATCCAAATTGCCTACCCAAGTGAAGTTGTCTGCTGGATTGTAGATTGCTTTCATCTTCTCAACATTCTTCGAAGTCCATGTGATAAATACTGAGCAATCTTCCTGCGTGTCCTTTAAGGTATTAAACAACAAGTTGCGCACATATAGCGGGTTGTCGTGGATCGAATCTTCCATGGGAATTTCGGTAATGTTTTCAACCACAATAATAGGTCTTGGAGCTAATGGCGATATCTCAATGGAATCGAGCCATCCTTTAGCGTCTCCTTTGCAGAGTTTAGCGCAATCAATGTGGTAGATAGGTCTGTTTAGATGCTCCTGAAGCGAGTTGGTAAAGCACTCTTTCTTCTTCGTCATCTCACGCAGTTTCTTTGTTAAATGTGCCGCTTCAACGACCATTAGATGTCCCCGAAGTCCCATCGCATAAAATAGCTCTTCCAATACTTGCTCTTTCACATATGCGTCCATTTCTTTGAAACGGTCCCGAGCAATTGTTGTGTCATTGTCTTGTATCATAACCCTATATGTTTATAATTACAACTCTATATAGAAAGTTTTTCAAAATCTTTAGTGTTTTTCATGTCTTTTTGTAGAGTATAGCGGACTCGAAAGTAAAAAAATCAATGAACTAATACTCCAAACTAATACTTTGCGCTGCAAAATTACTCAAAAAATTTGGATTACGCAAATTTTTTTGGCATGAAATGCAAATGAAATGAATTTTGCAAGCGAAAATGAAACGGAAAAGCAAGGCAAAATAAAAAAAACCTCCCAAGTTTTGAGGCTTGGGAGGGGGCATGTGGGACCTTGCTGAAAGTTTGCCAACTTCATTATATCACATACAAAAAGTTTGCCGAGGTGCTATAAGAATACCTCCAGACCGTTGATTTTCGAGATGCAGACATCGCGGACAGTGCAGATTTCTTTAATCGGGTGCAAAGGTACGAAAAATATTTGATATATGCAAATATTGGTGGGATTTTTTGCAGAAATCATCGGATAACATCCGATACAATGAACGACGAAGAAAGCCCGATTCAATCGGGCACAAAAGAAGAAAGACATTATTGCCGATACAAAGCGAATTGTGCCGATTGTTATGGGAGTTTGAAATTAACAGGCAAGGCGTATCTCACATCTAAGTAGCACGATTTCGCTTTGCATTCCCATTTCGGCATAGAGCGAATTACGCGGATTGAATTTTTGTGAAGATCTATGGCTCTCTTTTCGTATAGGTAAAATGGAAGGGCTTTTTGTCGGATGAGAACATGCGGTTGTTGAGGGCGAGGACAAGCTGAACGTCAAAATAGACCGGCAGTCTGGTGCCGTTTTTAGTGACAATATCTATTTTGTCACAGAGAGACGAAGTTAATGTCTGTCCTTCCGGATCCACTTGCATCACATACCACATAATCGTGTACTCGTCATCTACACACACCACATGTAACGCAGTCTTTTCACTCCGGGCATCGCCCGTAGCGTAGATAGCATCAACGAGTCGGGCATACTGCCAGTAACAGGCATGGGTAGTTATGGTGTCATGCGCGTGATATGCCAAGGTAAAACGCGTAAGTAACGTCCCCAGATTTAAAGGCGAAGTAGCCAAAACTGAGTCCACGTATAAAATTGCATCCTCATTCCCTTTCGTTTCGGTAATAGCGTTCAACCGCCTGTTGTCTAATCCATTGGACGGATTTCCATAAAACGCCGATCCGTAATAGACGGCCTGCAGGTCAACGATAGATAGCGTGGTGTCCTGCGCTTGGAAACGGCTGAGCAAGGAATCATACTGTGCTTGCCCCATGTTTTGGATCCCTTCATAATCCGGAAGGAGAAACGCTTCTTGAGCGAATCCCGCGCTGCTTAACACGCAAGCGAGGAGAATAGATAATACGTGTTTCATAAGGATGACTTTTAATTTTCGGGTACAAAGGTACAAAAAAGTTGGCAAATATGCAAATTCTGTTGACAAAAATCATAAAATATTCACTTTTATTCGGAAAAATTTGTATATATACAAAAAAAGTTGTAACTTTGTCCGCTTTTTTAGTCCGAGGGACGTTAAGTTGTTAAATTGTTAAATCGTTAAAACATTAAAAATATATTTACAATCATGAGTAAAGTAACTGTTGTTGGCGCAGGTAACGTAGGTGCTACGTGCGCAAATGTATTGGCCGTAAATGAGGTGGCTAATGAAGTATGTCTGATTGATATCAAGGAGGGTTTTGCAGAGGGCAAGGCCATGGATATCATGCAAACCGCTCAGTTGATGGGTTTTGATACGGTAGTAGAGGGTGTGACGAATGACTACTCGAAGACCAGCGGTTCGGACGTTGTTATTATTACTTCGGGTCTGCCGCGTAAGCCGGGTATGACGCGTGAGGAGCTGATCGGTGTGAACGCAGGTATCGTGAAGAGTGTTTGCGACCAGGTACTGAAATACAGCCCGAACGCTATCCTCGTTGTTGTTTCCAACCCGATGGATACGATGGCTTATCTGACGCTTCACGCTCTCGGTCTGCCGCGTAACCGCGTGATCGGTATGGGTGGTGCTCTCGACAGCGCACGTCTGAAATACTTCCTGAGCCAGGCTCTGAAGTGCAACGCCAACGATGTGGACGGTTTCGTTATCGGTGGTCACGGCGACACGACGATGATCCCTCTGACCAGCTACACGACCTACAAAGGTATCAACGTATCCGAGTTCCTCAGCGCAGAGGAGTTGGAGAACGTCGTTAAATCGACCATGGTAGGCGGTGCTACTCTCACCGGTCTGCTTGGTACTTCCGCTTGGATGGCTCCGGGTGCAGCAGCTGCTTCGGTTGCAGAGGCTATCATCAAGGACCAGAAGAAGATGATCCCGTGTTCCGCAGCCCTCGAAGGCGAGTACGGCATGAAGGATATCACGATCGGTGTTCCGTGTATCATTGGTAAGAACGGTATTGAGAAGATCTTGGAGTTGAATATTAGTGAAGAGGAGCGTGCTAAACTGCACGAGTCGGAAGCTGCCGTTCGTAAGACAACCGCTATTTTGAAAGAATTAAACGTCCTCTAATATGGATTTATTTGATAAATGCGACCATTTTGAGACCCTCAAAGTTGTTCGCAACTTAGGAATCTATCCGTATTTCCACGAGTTGGAGAGCCGTCAAGCCCCTGTGGTGAAGATGGAGAACCACCGCGTGATCATGCTCGGTTCGAATAACTACCTCGGCTTCACAGAGAACGAGGCAGTTATCAAAGCCGGTCATGAGGCACTGGATAAATACGGAACAGGTGTGAGCGGCAGTCGTTTCCTGAACGGAACGCTGGATCTGCACCTGCAGTTGGAACGCGAGATAGCTGCCTTCACGGGATACGAGGAGTGTATGACCGTCTCGACGGGTTTTCAAACGAACCTCGCTATCATCTCCGCCATTTGCGGTAAGGACGATTATATCCTGAATGACCGTGAGAACCACGCATCGATCTATGACGCTTGCCGTCTGAGTTATGCGAAGGTGCTGCGTTACCGTCACTCCGACATGGAGGACCTGGAGCGTCAACTCAAGTCCATTCCGGAGACAGCCGGCAAACTGATCATCACCGACGGTGTGTTCTCCATGCGCGGTGACATCTGTAAGTTACCGGAGATCTGCGCGTTGGCGAAGAAATACAACGCACGGGTGATGGTGGATGACGCACACGGTTTCGGTGTTCTCGGCCCCGGTGGTCGCGGTACAGCGGCGCATTTCGGTCTGACCGACAAGGTGGATATCACGATGCTGACCTTCTCGAAATCCCTGGCTTCGATCGGAGGATGTATGCTGACGAGTCACCGCGTAGCCGATTGGTTACGTCATGTATCCCGTCCGTTCATCTTCTCGGCATCCATCACGCCTTGTTCGGCTGCAACAGCTTTGGAGGCACTGCATCAACTGATCAAAGACCCTGAGCGTCCGACACGTCTGATGAACATCGCCAAGTACTTCCAGAAATCGCTGTTAGCGAACGGGGTGAAGATCATCGAGGCGCCGACGCCGATCGTACCGATCTTTACGTACAAGACGCTGGATACGCTGTACTTCGGCAAGAAGATGTTCGACGAGGGTGTTTATGTCAACCCGGTGATTGCGCCGGCATGCGTCGAAGGCGAGTGCCTGCTGCGTACCACTTTGATGGCTACCCACACCGAACCGGTCATCGACGAGGCCGTTCAAATCATTGCACGTGTACTCCATGAGGGTGCACCCGAGATGTAATATGAAGACTTTAGTCATTTCCGGCGGTAGTTCGGGTATAGGAAAAGCGACAGCCATGCTCTTTGCGGAGCGTGGCTGGCGTGTCTTTGAACTCAGCCGTCACGGTCAGTCGCAGGATAACATCACCCATGTGGACTGCGACGTGTGTTCCGAAGAGAGTTGTAAGAAGGCGATTTCAGAAGTACTCAAACAGACGGACGTCATCGACGTGGTGATCTCCAATGCCGGTTACGGTATCTCCGGAGCGGTGGAGTTCTCCGACATGAAAGCTGTAGAGCACCAGATGGATGTCAACTTCCTCGGCGCCGTTCGTTTCACGCAAGCCATCCTACCGCACTTACGTCAACAGAAACACGGACGGATCATCTACACCAGTTCGGTAGCGGCTATCTTAGCCGTTCCCTATCAGTCCTTTTATTCGGCTTCCAAAGCGGCTATCAACGCGTTCGCTCTGGCACTTGCCAACGAAGTGCGTGAGTTCAACATCAGCGTCAGCGTCATGATGCCGGGTGATGTCCGTACCGGTTTCACCGATGCACGGGATAAGTCCACTGCCGGAGAAGAAGTCTATCAGCATGCCAACAAAGCCATCAAGACGATGGAACGCGATGAACGGGGAGGGATGAAACCGATACAGATGGCGAAACTATTCTATCATATCGCTACCTGCTGCAGTCCCCGTCCTCAATACGTAGGCGGTTTCCCATACCGCATCCTCTGCTTCCTGGATCGCCGGTTACCTAAACGGCTCGTCAATTGGATCGAGCACAAAGTATATAGCTAACGCTTTAACAGTTTAACGAACGATGCGAAGCATCCGTATCATATCTCCTTCGGGAGCGATAGACCCTGTCTATATCGACGGGGCAACGGTCCGTTTGCAGTCCTGGGGATTCACCGTGACGGAGGGTCGTCATGCGCGTAACCGTTGGGGACGCTTTGCGGGTACGGATGAGGAACGGCTGTCGGACCTCGTGGAAGCATTGCAAGATCCGTCCGTCGATGCGATCCTTTGTGCACGTGGCGGATACGGTCTGCAACGGATCATCGACCGTGTTCCGGCAATCACCAAGCCTATCATCGGTTTCAGCGACATCACGGCATTGCATCAGTGGTCAGCCATCAGCGGTCAGACCTCCGTACACGGCATCATGTGCAAACATATCGCTACCTTACCGGAAGACAGCGAACCGATACAGGCGCTGCGCCGTCTGCTGGCAGGTGAATCGGTGCAATACACCTGGGAAACTCATCCGCTTAATAATCCCGGTCATGCCTGTGCGCCGATCATTGGCGGAAACCTTTCCGTCTTATACGGCTTGCAAGGCACTCCTTTCAGTCTGAACAAACAGAGTTACCTCTTCCCTATCCTGCTCATCGAAGATATCTCCGAACGCCATTATCATATCGACCGCATGATGCGTAACCTGCGCATGAGCGGTGTGCTGGCGCATCTGAGTGGTCTCGTAGTCGGACAGTTCAGTGACTGCGAAGATGATCCGCTGATGCAACAAACCGTCTATGAGACAATAAAAGAGGTAGTCGCAGACTACGACTACCCCGTTCTTTTCAATGCCCCCATCGGGCATGTGGAACATAATGTGCCTTTACTTCTTAATCGTCACGCGACCATCGACAGCGGCACGAACAGTGTCCTGCTTACGCACGGCCTCAATATAGATGTCGCGGATTAAAAGGCCGCTGTCCCACAAACTGTCATTGCGTGTCAACGCAACCATCCCGTCTTTTCCTTTGGACAGATAATTGCTGGTAGCGATCGTATAGTCCGCTTCCGGATCCACATTCTTACCGCCTACCTTCAGATCGGTCAACTGCCGATGATCGATCTTGACGCGTACACCGGCTACGCCGTGCGCATGCTCTTCCGCCGCAAAACTGGTACGGAACAGATCGATCACATCGGCACCTTTCAGGCGCAGTACTACCATTCGGTTGTTAAACGGCATGGTGCTGAACACATCCTCCAAGGTAATGGGTTTCTGTCCTGTCCAAGAAGTACGTGCGCCACCGGTGTTCTGCAACGCCATATCGACCGGGAACGGACATACCTCACGTGCTTTTTCCAACAGCACGTCTGCCGTCCAGTTTAACATAGGGCACTCGAAACTATCAATCCACATCTCATTGGCTGCATACCCCAACACGATCCCCATCTCCGCATCCATGAACGCCTTGGTCGGTGCCAAGTACTCCTCATAGGCCTTGTCACGGGTCGCTTCCGCTGTAATCGAATCCACGGTGATATACTCGGTGGTATAATCATCCAGTTGATAATGTCTGGAAGGTTGGCAGGACATCCAAATCATACTCACTGCCACAAAGAAAATTACTTTTCGCATAAGGCTACTGCTGTTTGTGCCGCTAAACGGGCGTTATTAAGAACCAGTTGTATGTTTGCTGCCAGACTATCACCGCCTGTCAGATCTTTCACTTTCGCCAAAAGGAACGGCGTACATTGTTTGCCGTGTATTCCGGCGGCATCCATCTCCTGTAGTGCTTTCTCTATCGCTGCATCGATCACATCTTTCGGCATGGAATACTGTTCCGGAATGGGGTTGGTAACCAGCATACCGCCCTTCAGGTCACAGTCGATCTTGGCCTTGAAAGCCGCAGCCAGTTCTTGTGGCGTATCGATACGGTAATCCACTTTAAATCCGCTGTGACGGGTATAGAAAGCCGGTAACTCTTCCGTCTGATAACCGATCACGGGCACACCCTTGGTCTCCAGATACTCCAGAGTCAAACCCAGATCCAAGATCGACTTGGCGCCTGCACAGATCACCATCACCGGTGTCTGCGCCAGTTCTTCGAGGTCTGCGGAGATATCAAAGGTCTGCTGCGCACCGCGGTGAACACCACCGATGCCGCCGGTAGCAAAGATCTTAATCCCGGCCATGGCCGCAATGATCATCGTGGTGGTAACCGTTGTCGCACCGTCCTCTTTACGGGCCACTAACACCGGCAGATCACGACGGGAAGCTTTGATCACCGCCTGACCTTTCTTTCCCAAATACTCAATCTCCTCCGGTGTACAACCGGCTTTGAGTTGACCACCGATAATCGCGATCGTAGCCGGCACGGCACCGTTATCACGAATGGTCTGCTCCACTCGCAACGCCGTCTCCACGTTCTGCGGATACGGCATACCGTGACTGATGATCGTGGACTCCAAAGCTACCACCGGTTTACCGGCGTTCAAGGCTGCCTGCACTTCAGGCGATATAGATAGGTATTTATTCATCATAATAGGATATTTGCAATTTCCGGATTCACCGCTTTGTTACTCATCAAGGTCGCTCTGGCGGCCATCAGACCGTATTGTGCCGTTTGCGGAAAGGCAATTCCTTTGCTATACGCATACACCACACCTGCCAGGAAAGCATCTCCGGCGCCTGTGGTATTGACGATCTCACCGGGTAAAATAGGGAATAACCATTCTTCCGCTGCATTGCGGCAGTAAACACCTTCTCCGCTCAGCGTGATATACACATGCGCTACACCTAAGTTCAGCAATGCCTGCGCTGCTTCGGCATAGGTAGTGGTATTCGTCACTGCCAACGCTTCTTTGAGGTTCAACTTAAGCGTATGCAGGTACGGCAGCTTCATTTTCTTCAATGCATTGATTACACGGTGCGCTTTGGTCGAACTGACGCCGTCCACAAACAACGGAGCTGTCACGTTCTCCATCAACCACCGCAATGCGTCTTCACCTATATTCGCGTCGGCCACCACAAACTCCGCCTTATTAATCTCTCCGGCACGTTTCTCCAGCCATTCCGGCGTGATGCACTTAACCGCCTCCGTATCGGCCACCGCCGCGATCATCTCTCCTCCATGGTTATTGATGCACAGATAGATGCCGGAACGCTGACTCGAATCCCGTTCTGACAAATGAACATCAATCCCCTGCTGCTTGCAATGGTCATGCAGCAAACCACCAAAGAGATCTCCGCCAAAGACCGTCAACAACTGTGTACGAGCACCTAACAAGGAGAGGTTATGCGCAATATTACGCGCCACACCGCCGTAACCCACCTCTATATGACCGGGATTGGAATCCGCAGCAATAAAAGCATCATTCAGCGTAGCCGACATATCGACATTTGCACCACCGATAACCGAAATAAGCGTTTCCATGATAACATTTACCATTTTCGGGTGCAAAGGTACAAAAATTTTTTGAAATATGCAAAAGAAATTTGAATTTTTATACCTAAATCTACATAAAACAAAGAAGGTTGTCTCCCGACAACCCAATCTTTTTACTTAACCTTAAATCTAATACCATGAAAAACACGGTGCAAAAGTACTGCTTTTTGGCGATATGACCAAATATTTTTGCGAAAAAGTGTTAAAAAACATAAAATTGTTCAATTCACTTTGCAAAATATCGCCATTTTAGCGTAAATGCAACATTTTATTTTTCATCCAATAAATCGGGCCTTCTTTCCCGTGTATGGGCTAAAGACTGCTCATAATTCCACTCTTCGATCTTCGCTTGGTGACCGCTCAGCAGGATCTCCGGCACTTTCCATCCTTTGTACTCCGCCGGACGTGTATAAACCCCTGCTTCCAGCAAGCCGTCTTGAAAAGAATCGTTCAATGCACTCTCCACGTCACCTAAGGCACCGGGTAACAGACGTACGATCGCGTCCGTCATCATCGCAGCCGGCATCTCACCGCCGGTTAACACAAAATCACCGATACTGTACTCACGCGTAATCAGATGATCCCGTACACGTTGATCGACACCCTTATAGTGACCGCACAGGATGATGATGTTCTCCTTCAACGAAAGACCGTTTGCTGCTTTCTGATCAAAACGTTCACCATCCGGCGCCGTGAAGATAATCTCGTCATAATGCCGTTCGGAAGTCAGATGACTGATCAAACGGTCAATCGGTTCAATCTGCAGCACCATACCGGCACTGAACCCAAAGGCATAATCATCAATCTTACGGTGCTTGTCCAAGGTCCAATCCCGTAAGTTATGCACGTAGATCTCACAAAGACCTTTGGTCTTCGCCCGTTGGATGATCGAATGGTTTAACGGAGACTCCAACAACTCCGGACAAGCAGAAATAATATCAATTCGCATACAATCTCAAATATCCAATTTCCAATATCCCGTCAGGGAACGGGATCATACCCTGCTCCTCCCCACGGATGACAACGACAGATCCGTTTGATGCCTAACCAACCGCCTTTGAATATCCCGTGTTTCATCACCGCTTCCACCATATACTGGCTGCATGTCGGTGTATAACGGCAGGATGGCGGTGTCAACGGCGAAATGAATACCCGGTAAAAATAGACCGGTATAAGAAAAATTTTCCTTACGCCCTTTCGGATATCTTCTTTAGTGATTTGCATATGGCCTTCTCTACTACTGCGTAGGATTGCTCTTCTTTATCCATATAATTGAAGGCGATCAGATAATGCTTTTCGCCTAACATATCCTGATGCAACCGATACGCTTCCCGCATCAGACGACGCAGATGATTGCGCTTGACGGCCCGTTTGAAGAGTGATTTGGGTGCCCATACCAGCACTTGCGTCTGTTCCTCCGTTTCCTGAAAACACACCCTCAGCGGCCACGCCGTAAAGCGTTTCCCTTCTTTGTACAGTTGCGCAATACGCATCTGTCCGCAGAGTTTGTTATCTTTAGGAAAACCGTTCGCCATTCGCCTTTCGCCGTTCGCCCTTATTGATTCTTCTCCAGATAATCCGCAATCGCCATAGGAAGCGAAGCAAATGCTTTTCCTTGACCGGCCTCAATATCTACGCGGTAACCGTTTTCTTCCAGTGCCCGAATCGTACCTTCACCAAAAGCGGCGATCAGCGTCTTACCCTGTTTCCAGGTAGGGAAGTTATCCATCAGCGAAGTGACACCTGCCGGGGTGAACAGGGCAATCATATCGTAATCAAACGGCATCTCTTTCGGCCACGGAGTAGTCACCGTACGGTACATGATCGCCGGCGTAACCTCAATACCGTTCTGCGCAAACATATTCAGCTGCTCATCGTTATGGATGTCGGAAAGCACCATCATGTACCGCTCATTCGGACGACGGCGCATAGCCGGTAACACATCCTCAAACTTATTACCCGTCTCCGGGAAGAAGACCTTGCGCTTGCGATAGTTGATGAACTTCTGCAAGTACAAACCTACTTGTTCCGAATTGCAATAATAATGCATGCTGTCCGGTACGTTGATACGCATCTCCTCACACATGCGGAAGAAATGTTCCGCACCCAGACGGGAATTAAGAATCACCGCCGTATAATCCAACGGATTGATATGTTGCTGCCTGAACTCACGTGCCTCCAGTCCTTCGATATGAATGAACTGATGATAGTCGCAATGCACATCGAACTGCTCTTCCAAGCGGTCGTATGGGTTATGCGGCGTCGTAGGACGCGGTTGAGAAAAAAGAATCTTTTTAATCATATTTGGCTTATTATTTGATTCGATAACATATATACAAACATCCAAGGCAAGATCTCTACCGTCGCTATATATACCAACAGGTACAAGATCGCCCGAGGAGAATGAACAAACTGACGGAATGCGCAGTAGATCCAGGTGGCTATAAACAGCACACCTATTCCACCGATGATCCAACGGTTCAATACCGGTTCTCCGAAACGCATCAGAACCAGCGCAACCGGGTACAGCAGCAAGGTGCCTAAAGTCAGGATATTGCCGTAATGCTCATAACCGTTTCCAAACTGCTTACTCAAACGGAACGTATAGTCGGTTCCTATATTCATCAGCATCTTCACAACACTCACACCCAGCACGATGCCGAAGATCACCCAGAAGCCCGTGAATGAGAAACACTCCGTTCGGTTACAGCACAGATAGACAGCCATCGTGATCACACCTAACCGAAACAAAGTGATCATCAACTGGCCAACAAATGTGTTCGGTGACTCTTTGTACAACCGGTCTCCCTGCGCTGCTAACGAACTCTTTGCCTGCGTGATCACACCGGGTTGGAACAACTCAGCCACGATGCCGAACAGCAACAAGACCAACATCGTCCAACCGCACCATACGGCACTCGCTGAAGATACTATGTGCGCTACACTCTCCACTTTATTTTTCTTCTTCCCACAGATAGAGTTTATCGCCCCGGCGGATCAGCGTGTCCGTCTTGATGGCAAAAAACTGACCTTTCTCCACGCGTTGCGTCAACTGTCCCTTATGGTCATGCATGTCGTGCACCGTGGTCTCATACACTCCGGTTGTCTCACCGGTAATGAGGATCTCCTGACCCTCTTCCATCGCATCTACGGCTTCCACCACAAATTCCGCCACACTCAGGTTCTTGAAGAAATTGGTGCATTTCGCGGCATACACTTTCTTCCGCGTTGCCTTGTTGCCATACGAATGGGTCCATTCGCCCAGTTTCTGTCCCTGGTAATAGCCGTCCCAAAAACCGCGATTGAACACCCGGCTCAACCGTTCGTTCCAATCCGCAATCTTTGCCTCAATCCCTTCGCCATTCGCCCATTCGCCGTTATACCAAGCTTCAACTGCCTCACGGTAACACTTAACCACCGTACTCACATACTCCGCTCCGCGTGCCCGGCCTTCGATCTTCAGCACCCGCACTCCGGCATCCAGCATCTTGTTCAGGAAATGAATCGTCTTCAGATCCTTCGGCGACATGATATACTGGTTATCGATATCCAGTTCCAGATCGGAACTCTTGTCCTTCACCGTGTAACCGCGGCGGCAGACTTGTACACAAGCGCCTCTATTGGCACTCATTCCGTAGTTATTCAGACTCAGATAACATTTTCCGCTGACGGCCATACACAGCGCACCGTGACAGAACATCTCAATCCGTATCGGTTGACCGCTCTTTCCACAGATATGCTGCTCCTGGATATCATGATAAATAGAAGCTACCTGCGCCATGTTCAACTCCCGTGCCAGCACCACTACATCGGCAAACTGCGCGTAGAACTTAAGCGCCTCGGTGTTGGCGATATTGAGTTGCGTGGACAGATGGACTTCCTGACCAATCGCATTCGCATACTGCATCACCGCGATATCACTCGCAATCACCGCATCCACACCCACCGCATGCGCCTTATCGACAATCTCACGCATCAGCGGCAGATCTTCCGGATACATGACGGTGTTCACTGTCAGGTAGGTCTTCACACCCGCTTCCCGACAGGTCTTCACAATAGTAGCCATATCGTCCGTAGTGAAGTTCACCGAACTGCGTGCACGCATGTTCAGATGCTCGATACCGAAATAGACACTGGTAGCCCCGGCCTGTATCGCCGCAGCCAAACTCTCCCAGCATCCTACCGGAGCCATGATCTCTATCCGTTCGTCTTTCGCCATTAACCTTTCGCCGTTATAAGCCATTCTGCAATTTGCACGGCATTGAGTGCCGCGCCTTTACGGATCTGGTCACTTACGCACCAGAAACTTAAACCGTTTTCATCACTGAGGTCTTTACGGATTCGCCCGATAAACACCTCGTCCTTACCGCTCAAAAACAGCGGCATAGGGTATATCTTATTCTCCGGTTCGTCCATCAGCACGCATCCTTGCGCCTTCGCAAACGCTTCACGTGCCGCAGCTACACTCACCGGTTCTTCTGTTTCAATCCAAATACTCTCGCTGTGTGCGCGCAGCGACGGAACGCGGACACAAGTCGCACTCACCTTCACATCCGAGTGCATGATCTTCCGCGTCTCGTGGAACATCTTCATCTCCTCTTTCGTGTAACCGTTGGCGGTAAACACATCGATATGCGGAATGAGGTTGTACGCTAACTGATAGGCGAACTTATTCACCTCCACTTCTTCCCCGTTCAGCACCTGACGATATTGGTTCTCCAACTCCTTCATCGCCTGTGCGCCGGCACCCGAAGCGGCCTGATAGGTTGCCACATGTACCCGGCGAATATGCGAGATCTTCTCTATCGCCTGCAAGGCTACTACCATCTGTATCGTCGTGCAGTTGGGATTGGCGATGATGTTCCTCGGCCGGTTCAACGCATCAGCGGCGTTCACCTCCGGCACTACCAACGGCACATCCTCCTCCATACGGAAAGCGGAGGAGTTATCGATCATGATCGCGCCAAAACGGGTGATATCCTCTGCGTACGCACGTGACACGCCTGCGCCTGCGGAGACAAAAGCAATATCGACGCCCTTAAAAGCGTCGTCATGTTGCAGTAACCGTACTTCGTACTCCTTGCCTGCAAATCCATATTTTCTGCCGGCACTCCGTTCCGATCCGAATAACCTCAGTTCGGAAACCGGGAATTGCCGCTGTTCGAGAACAGCCAGCAACTCCTGTCCGACGGCGCCCGAGGCGCCTACGATAGCTATTACCATACTTAAGCCAAAGCTACGATGGTGTCAGCCTCTTCTACCGTAAAGGTCAGTTTGCCTTCACGAGCCAACCAACCGAGAGCCAAGTACAGCTCCTCGTTTTTCAGTTTGGTAGCTTTCTTCAGTGCCTTGATTCCTTGTGCACCGTTCTCCAATGCACCCCATACCTGGCCTGCATTCTCTCCGATTTTCTGAATCATAATACCTTAAACAAATTTCTAGTGACTAATGGAGTGAGTCTTAGGGTCACTCTTCCCATTTCTTGAACACCAGGCAGGCGTTGTGTCCGCCGAAACCGAAGGTGTTACTCAATGCATATTTGATATCGCGCTTCTGCGCTTTGTCAAATGTAAAGTTAATGCGGTAGTCTATCTCCTCATCCTTGTCCTCCGGATCATGGTTGATCGTCGGCGGGATGATACCGTCTTTCAACGCCATCACACACGTCAACGCTTCCACAGCGCCCGTCGCACCGATCAGGTGACCGGTCATCGACTTCGTCGAATCCAGGTTCATCTCATACACATGCTCTCCGAACACACGCTGGATTGCCTTGATCTCCGTCACGTCTCCTAACGGAGTGGACGTACCGTGCGTATTGATGAAATCGACCTGTTCCGGTTGTAATCCCGCATCTTTCAATGCCAGACGCATCACACGCTCTGCCCCCTTTCCTTCCGGATCCGGTGCCGTCATATGATACGCGTCCGACGTCATACCCTCACCGATCACCTCCGCATAGATCTTGGCACCACGAGCCTTTGCATGCTCGTATTCTTCCAGAATCAGACAAGCCGCACCTTCGCCCAACACAAATCCGTCACGGGATTTGGAGAACGGACGACTCGCATGCTCAGGATCATCGTTACGGGTAGACAAGGCATGTAAGGAGTTAAATCCACCGATTGTCGCTTGCGTCACTACCGCTTCGGCACCACCGGTCAGCAGCACCTCCGCATGTCCCAGACGGATCTGGTCGTACGCACACGACACGGCGTGAGATGACGAAGAGCAGGCTGTGCTGACAGAAAAACTCAAACCTCCCAATCCGAAACGAATGGAGATCTGACCGGCTGCGATACTCGGAATGGACTTCGGAATCATGAACGGATTGAAACGGGGGACACCGTCGCCCTCCGCAAACTGGTACAACTCCTGCTCCATGGACTGCAAACCTCCCATGCCGCTGCCCCAAACGACACCGACACGGCTGCGGTCCTCTTTCTCCAAGTCCAGACCGCTGTCCTTCAATGCTTCGTCTGCTACGCAAACGGAGAACTGCGCATAGCGGTCCATCTTACGCGCCTCTTTCTTGTCAATCACTGCCGTCGGATCAAAACCTTTCACCTCACCGGCAAAGCGAGTCTTGAAATTCGTGGCATCAAAAGCCGTGATCGGCGCAATACCGTTCACACCGTTCACCAAGCCTTGCCACGTCTCCTGAGCGGAATTACCTAAGGGAGTAACCGCTCCCAGACCCGTTATCACTACTCTTCTTAATTGCATCTCGTCTTACCTTGTCTATAAAAAGCAGGCGAGCTTACAGTTTTGCCCGTAAACTCGCTTACAAATGTGAAAAGAATATTACTTGCCTAATTTCTCTTCTACATAAGCGATAGCATCGCCTACGGTAGCAATCTTCTGAGCATCCTCGTCCGGAATCTGGATATCAAACTCCTTCTCGAACTCCATGATCATTTCTACGGTATCCAACGAGTCAGCACCGAGATCGGTCTGAAAGTTAGCCTCGTTTACAACTTGCGACTCTTCAACGCCCAGTTTATCAGCAATAATTGCTTTTACTTTTGCATCAATTTCTGCCATAATACTAATTCTTTAAAAGTTAATATGTATGTGTGTTTTTATTTTTCTATTTCCGCTCTTTCATATTCGTTTTATTGAAAAAGCGTGCAAAGTTAATGCTTTTTTTTGACATGAGCAAATTTTTTTGTCTTATTTTTCTTTTTTGTCACTTAAATATAGCATTATTTTGCCTAAATACTCCCCTTGCTTCTTCATTTGGCGCAAAGGAATGTCTTTTCCGTCCAGGTTCTTAACCGTCGTATCCGTCACCAACTGATGGGTATGACCGCCGATCACCACGTCGATATTCCGGGTCTTGCCCACCATCTCCAGATCGTACGGTTCACCCGGTCCGTGCTGCTTCGTGCCCTGATGGCTCAAACAGATCACCACGTCGCATCCCTGTGCCCGTAAGGTATCCGCCATCTGCTGCGGAATATCATACGAAGGACCTAAATAACGGACTCCCACAAAATTCTCATCGTCGATCACCGAGTACGGATAGCATCCCAAACCGAACACACCTACCTTCACGCCTTTGCGCTCCAGAATCACGTACGGTTGCGTCAGACCCTCCAAGGGTGTACCCGTGAAATCATAGTTCGCACACACAATCGGGAAATGGGCGCGTTTCAACACCATCGCCAAAGTGTCCAAACCGTTATCGAACTCATGGTTGCCTAACGTAGCTGCATCGTATTTCATCCAGTTCATCGCATCCATCTCCACGCGGCCGTTGAAATAATTGAAATACGGTGTACCCTGACTGAAGTCACCGGCGTCCAGCAGAATCATATCCGGATCCAGCGCACGCTCTTTGTTGATCAACCCCATGCGACGGGCGTAACCGCCTCTACCGGATTTCTTATCCGGTAATATACGCGAATGCGTATCGTTCGTATGCAGGATCGTTAACTTAACACTCTCCGCACTCTGCTTGCCGCAGGCTACCAGCAGCACTGCTAACAAAAGGAAACCAAATTTTTTCATATGTCTTATGTCTTTTGTCTTTCGACTTTTGTCTTCTTAAAACCGTTTGCTTATCTCATCGTCGCTCAGCACACTGAGGATGATCTTTCCGTCCGGCGTGCGGCGGTATTGCGGTAAAGCGAACAGACGCGTCGCAATATCCCGCATCTCCGCCTCCGTCAGGTTCTTTCCGTACGGTATCGCCGCACTCTCCGCTAAGGTCTGGGCGATCTGTTCCCGCCATTCCACCTGCGTGTTCGCTCCCCGTTCACGCACTTGCAGCAGGATATGTTGCAGCACCGGAATAGCCGACTGGTTCGCTAACTGAGAAGGCACCGCCTGTATCGAGAAACTGTCGGGACTCAACTGCTCCACATCAAAACCGATCGCCCGCAAGTCGTCATGCAACTGCTGCACGATCACCAGTTCATCCTGCGTCACGTTCAGCACTTCGGGGAACAACAGTTGCTGCATCGCGCCTTGCGCATGTGCCAACTGCTCCAGAAACTGCATGTACAGCACCGCCACATGTGCCCGATGCTGGTTAATCATCACCAGCCCCTGCTCACTCGGCATCAATATATACCGCCCCCCATACTGCCATATCGGACATGACTCGGTATCCGGCAACGTGTCCACGAAATCAGTCTGTACTCTGTCAGGGAAACGATCTGTCTTCTGTATTCCTGCTCCCTCATACAAACTCTCCCAGCCCTTCGGCGCCTTGTCCGGATAGATCACGCCCCGTTTATGGAACGGGTTATAGGTCGGATCAATTTGGATATCCGGTTTCATCACCGGTTGGTCATGCAGTACCGGAATATCGATACTGTTCGTCGTGTCAAAATCAATCGTCGGGGATAAAGTGAACTTACCCAGGCTCTCTCGCACCGCGGCCATCAGAATCTGGAAGATCGTCTGCTCGTCGGCAAACTTAATCTCCGTCTTGGTCGGGTGGATATTCACATCAATCGCTTCGGGATCGATGTCAAAATAGATAAAGAAAGACGGTTGATAGTCATTCGGAAGCATACCCGAATAGGCTGTCAGTACCGCTTTTTGAAAATACGGATGCCGCATGTAACGGCCATTGACGAAGAAATACTGCTCACTCTTCCGCGTCGCATTCTCCGGTTTGATCACAAAACCGCGAATACCTACCATCTCCGTCTCCGTATGCACCTCCACAAAGGCGGAGGTATAACTATTTTTCTTCGGGTTACCGAACACCGCCTCAATGCGCTGCTTCTCCGTTCCGGCGGGTAACTCCAATAAGATCTCATCGTTGTGTACAAAGGTAAAATTTATCTTCGGGTACACCAGCACGATGTGATAAAACTCCGTAAGCAGGTTCCTTAACTCCGTCTGGTCGGTTTTCAAGAACTTCCGCCTCACCGGTACGTTAAAGAACAGATTGCTTACTTTGATATTCGTTCCTACAGGACAGGAACATACTTCCTGCCGCACTACATCGGAACCGTGAATCTCGATCAGCGTGCCCGTCTCATCCTGTGCCCGACGGGTGGTCATCTCCACCTGCGCCACAGCACATATAGACGCTAACGCTTCTCCTCTAAAACCCATCGTGCGCAAGGAGAACAAGTCCTGCGCTTCCCGGATCTTACTTGTGGCATGGCGCTCAAACGCCAGACGGGCATCCATCTCACTCATACCACATCCGTCATCTATCACCTGGAGCAGCGTGCGACCGGCATCTCGAACAATCACCTGCACACGCTTGGCGCCTGCGTCCAGACTGTTCTCTACCAGTTCTTTCAGACACGACGCAGGGCGTTGGATCACCTCGCCTGCCGCAATCTGATTCGCTACACTGTCCGGTAATAAATGAATGACATCCATGCTTTCGACTCCTTTATATATTATATCGCGCGCGAAAGAATAGCGTATGCCAAAACAATAGCAGCGAGAAGACCCACCAAGAACCACATGCGTGCTTTCTGCTTCTTACGCATCTCCGCCATGTGACGCTCGTACTCCTCGCGTAAGGACCCCTGATGAAGACGCGCAAGTTCTTTATCCTTGCGCGCCTCCTTTTCCTTATCAAAGTAAATGGGGCGATAGTCCCACTCACGGGGTTTGTTTACTTTCGGAAATAATACCGACATTACTTAACGATAGCTTGGAAATCAGCATCCTCTGCAAACTTGGCAAACTCGATATCCTTTGCTGCACGTGCCTTGAAGCCGGCATCCTGAGCAATAGCGGATTTCAAGTTAGCCAATACGGCAGCACGGTCATTCGTGCGTGCACCTACGATAGCCTTCAGATAAGCGGTAGTTGCATTCGGGTTCTTAACTGCATCCAGCGTCTTTGCAGCAGCATCGTACTCCTCGTTCAGGATCTGCTGAACAGCAGCGTTGTTCGATGCGGTCTTGCCATAAGCCTTCTTGGCAGCAGCGTAGTCACCCTTCTGCGTGTACAGTGTACCCAGCGCAGCGTCCAAGTTACCGGTCGTACCGGCTGCCTTACCGAAGTACTCCTCTGCCTTTGCCAGATCACGAGTAGCCAATGCGCAGAGACCTGCGTTGAAGTTCACGTCCGGATCATTCGGCTTGATAGACAATGCCTTGCCGAAGCAACGGCCTGCCTCTGCGAAGTTACCTGCGTTGAAATACAGTTGACCCTGACCGTTGTAAGCACGGTAGTCTTTGTACAACTCAGCAGCCTTCTCGTAGATAGCCATCTTAGCAGCTGCATCGTCGGTCAGCGTAGCGGCATAAAGCAACTCCTCTACGTTCAACGCAGCCGGGTCGTTCTTTGCCAACTCGCGGATCTCGTCGTCGCTCTTGCCGATCAGGTCGGTCGTCAGGATCAGACGGCTGCGACGCAATGCCGGAAGGATCTCATCTTTGATAGTCGGGAATACCGAACTCAAGGACTTGATCTCGTTCTCACGTGCTTCCGGATCCTCAACGCGTGCCAGCACACTCAGTACCAGATCTTTGTCCTGCATGTTGCTGTTCTCCATCAACTCCTTGAAACCGGCCCAGTCCTCAGCGGTGATCTCACTCTCAATCTCTTTGTTCACTTTGTTCTTCTTCAGGTCTTTCTTGAGGAAGTTAGCAGCTGCTTTCTGACGGTCAGCGGCCAGTTTCTCGTTCAGTTTCTCGGCACCATCCGGAGATGCATAACCGGCAACCTCGATCTTATTGATCTCTTTGCGCTCTGCGTTCTGAGCATCCTTGATTGCTGCCTGCAGCGCCTTCATCTCAGCGCTCTTTGTCTCCGACGAACGGAGGTTCGATTGTTGGATCAAGAACAAGATGTCTGCCTCTGTAGCTTCCTGAATAATGCGCTGGAACTTGTCCGGCGTGGTAGCGGTTGGGTTGTCGTTTGCTTTTGCGAACTCCGGCAAGGTCTTCAGACCGTCTGCTACTTTCAGCTCCGGAACTTCTACTACTTTCTTGCCCTTATGAGCGTCAAAGCGGAGGAATAACTCACATGAATTCATCTCAGGAACGTAGTCAAACTCGCAGTGTTGCGAATAAGAACCGCCCTTCTTGTAATTAACGGTTTTTCCGTTCTCTTTGGCTTTCTCGCCTACGTAGGTAACCGGTTGGCCCAGCACCTCTTTACCGGCGAATTTGAGCACCGGAGTAACGACCAGCACACCCTTCTTCGCAAATTTCTTTACAGGGAAAGTACCGGTGATGTCTGCAGTAACCTTACCGCCCTTCAACTCCAACGGATTCGGGGTAACGGTCAGTTTACCGGGTTGCGGAAGAGTACCGCACGATGCCAACACCACTACTGCAGCGATGAGGCTAAGTAATAAACTTTTCTTCATATGCATATAAATTGTTTGTTGTGGTTATTTCTTATCCAAACTCGTCAAGCGATGCGAGATGTTAGCGAACAGACGCATGAACGCAAACGATACCAGGGTCGGCAACAACAGCACGACGCCTAAAACGATGCAGATCAGCCCCATGTCCGGTCCGTCCAGGTACTGGGCAAGGAACGAATCCTCCGTTGCTTCCAGCACGATACCCGTGATCAGCAGAGCTACTGAACTAATCAGACCTATTACCAAATAGATCCATGCCAGCGAATGCATCAGACGCTCGTCGGAAGTACATTTGATCTTCTTCACCTCTTTCGGCGCCTCCGGTACAAACACTTCTTGCTTTTCCTCTGCAGCCTTCAGCTTCGTCATTGCATTCTCGATCGCTACCTGCACCGCTGCCGACAACTCCTCCTTACTCATCTGAGGCTTCGGCGCTGCTTTCGGCTTAGCCGCCTTCGGCGCCTTAGGAGCAGCCGCTTTCTTCTCTTTAATAACTTTTTCTGCCATAATTTTTTATCTTTTGATAATACAACATTCCAATTGCGCTGCAAAGTTACAACAAAATTTTTAAATATGCAAGAATTTTTGAAAAAAGTACGCAAAAATTTGCATATATGCAATAATTATTGTAATTTTGCAGTCCGAAAAGACAAACAATCTCGTTTTATGTTTATCATCGGCATTGCGGGCGGTACCGGCTCGGGTAAAACAACGGTAGTAAGAAAACTGATCGAGCGTCTCCCGAAAGGAGAAGTCGTAGTCATCCCCCAGGATTCATATTACAAGGATAGCAGTCATATCCCGGTAGAAGAACGGCAAAATATCAACTTTGACCATCCCGATGCCTTCGATTGGACACTGCTCACCAAGCATATCGCGATGCTCAAAGAGGGGAAGCCCATCGAGCAACCGATCTATTCCTATATCACTTGTACGCGCTCGAAGGAAACCATTCATATCGAGCCTAAAGAGGTGATCGTTGTGGAAGGTATTATGGCGCTACGGGAGTACAGTCTGCGCCAGCAGATGGACCTGAAAATCTTCGTTGATGCCGATGCCGATGACCGTCTGATACGCGTTATGAAACGCGACGTCATTGAGCGTGGCCGTACGGCGGAACAGGTCATTGACCGGTATCAGAAAGTGCTCAAACCGATGCACGAGCAGTTCATTGAGCCCTGTAAACGCTTCGCTGATGTCATCGTGCCGCAAGGCGGACATAACAACGCAGCCATCAACATGCTCTCCAAGTTCATCAAGCAACAACTTCGTGAGAACAAAGACTAAAGGCGAAAGGTTATTGGCTAAAGGCTAATGTTCTGGCAACTCTTCTACACTTATCTCAAGATCGGTACCTTCACCCTCGGTGGAGGTTATGCCATGTTACCGCTTATCCAACGGGAAGTAGTCGATCGCAAACACTGGATCGATGAGGAGGAGTTCCTTAACATGATCGCGTTGGCACAAGCGGCACCGGGCCTGATCGCTGTCAACTCCGCTATCTTCATCGGTTGGCGCGTCGGCGGATGGAGAGGTGTCTGCGGTGCGGTGCTGGGTGCGGTTCTACCGTCTTTTCTCATCATCCTGATGATCGCAATGGTCTTCCGGGATTGGAAAGAACAACCGGCTGTTGAAGCGATCTTCAAAGGCATCCGTCCCGCCGTCGTCGCCCTTATTGCTGCACCGCTGTTCAAATTAGCAAAAAACGCTATAAAGGCAAAAGGCGAAGGGACGAAAGGCGAACGGTCATTAGCCTATAACCTTTGGCCTTTAGCCATTAGTTTAGCCGCCGCCTTGCTCATTTGGCTGCTTCATGTTAACCCGGTTTGGATCATTCTCGCAACGATAGTACTGACGCTCAGCGTAGTTGCAATCGTCAATAAAACCAACTCGTCAATAAATCGTAAATCGTAAATGCTCCTGGCTTTATTCACATCGTTCTTCAAGATAGGTCTCTTCGGTTTTGGTGGAGGCTTGGCGATTTTGTCGCTCATCCAGATGGAGGTGGAAACCAACGGCTGGATGGGTCAGCAGGAGTTTGTCGATATTGTGGCTGTCAGCCAAGTTACGCCGGGTCCGATCGGCATCAACTGTGCGACCTACGTCGGTTATACGGTTGGCGGTATCTGGGGAAGCATCTTAGCAACGTTGGCGATCGTGCTGCCGAGCCTGATCATCATGTTAAGCATCTGTAAGGCCTATTTCTGGCTGTCCAAACGGTTCAAAGGCAATCCCTATTTCGAGCAGACGCTGCGTATGCTCCGTTTTGCCGTCATCGGTCTCATCGCTTCCGCAGCTTTACTGCTCATCAAACCGACGAACTTCATCGACTCCACTTCCTGGATTATCTTTTCCGTCGTCGCCTTCTTAACCATCCTGCCGAATTTTGTCAAAAAGAAAGAAGGAAATAAAATCTCCAATATCCAATATCAAATATCCAATATATTCTCCCACCCCATCCTCCTCATCGTTCTCTCCGGCCTCGCCGGCTACCTCATCTACGGGTAAAATATCTTTTTTTGATCTTTTTTTTGCCCAAATATTTGCGTATTTCATTTTTTTATTGTACCTTTGCAGCCGATTTAAGATATCATAAAATAAAGTATACCGATTTTATTGCTATATTATAAGATAGATTACAGGATATGTCAAAGAGTACTATTGCTACCCGTTTACCTCGCAGAGCAGAGAAAAACCTGCAGATTGTAGGGGAACAAATTCGTCTGGCGCGATTGCGCCGGGACTTGAGCATTGCGCAGATTGCAGAAAGAGCGTCTTGCAGTGAGTTAACGGTGATGCGTGTGGAACGCGGTGTCTCAACAGTAGCGATCGGCATCTATCTGCGTATCCTGTTTGCGCTGGGTTTGGACGAGAGTATTCTGTATTTGGCCAAAGATGATGAGATGGGTCGCACCTTACAAGATTTAGACCTTAAACACCGCCAAAGAGCATCAAAGAAATGAAGTTGATACAAATAGATATGGACGCTACGTGTTTCCCGCAGGCTGAGCCGGTGGGGACATTGGGCTATGATATGATTCGCGGCAATGCCGCGTACCAATGGACGTTTGATCCGCAGTGGTTGCAAAAGCACAAACATATCAAACTGAGTGGAGACCTGCAAAACGCCGGAGGACCGCAATACGGTTCAGATCGGCTATTCGGTTTTCTGCAAGATGCCATGCCGGATCGGTGGGGAAGGCGGTTAATCGATAAACGGGAACGTTTATTGGCAGCGCAAGAAGGACGAGCGGTTCGGCATCTGACGGACATCGATTATCTGACGCAGATTGATGACACCACGCGTATGGGCGCATTTCGCTTGCGTGCAGGTGAAAATAGATTAGGTGTCGATTATGCAGACACGCCCGTTCCGCCGTTAACGCATCTGCGTCAGTTTGTGGATATGGCGCAAGACTATGAACGGCAAGACGAGCAAGGAGGTGCCATTCGGGAAGAATGGTTACTGAACTTATACAAACAAGGTTCATCCTTAGGCGGAGCGCGACCTAAAGCGAATGTGCGTGATACGGACGGTTCTCTTTGGATTGCCAAGATCCCATCCATCAACGACGATTATGATGTTGCTTTATGGGAATTCTGGGCGCATAAGATGGCACATCTGGCAGGCATCGAAGTGCCGGAAATGAAGTTATTAACCTTACCGGGACAGAAATACCACACTTTATTGTCCAAGCGCTTTGACAGAGACGGTCAACAACGGATCCATTTCGCGTCTGCGATGACCCTCTGCGGCCTGCAAGACGGCGCCGATGCAACGTCCGGCCACGGTTATCTGGATATTGTAGATACGATTATCGGAAACAGCGGTTTTGTGAATCCGCAGGAAGCATTGGAGCAGTTGTACCGGCGAGTAGCTTTCTCGGTAGCCATCCATAATCACGATGATCATTTCCGCAATCATGGTTTCTTGCTGACCGAAAAAGGATGGGTCTGGTCGCCGGCCTATGACCTTAACCCGTCAGATATCCGGACGCAGAGTCTGCTTATCTCCCGCGACACGAATGAGTCTTCCTTGGAAGCCCTATTAGCCGCAGCCGGAGATTATATGCTGAGTACTAAGCAGGCGCAACAAATCATTAACGAGGTATCTGCGGCCATGCAGCAAGCAATCCGTCTTGCCCGCCAATGCGCCATCTCCGATCAGGAAATGAAACGCTTTTTTTGATTGTTTTAGGTCATTTTGGACCAATCAAAAAGGAAGTGCCGTTTGGCACTCCCTTCCCGTAACCCGTAACCGGTAACCCATTCGCCATTAGCTATTCGCCCTTTCGCCTTTAGCACGCTTCCGCGCACGGAAAATAAGGTACGCAAGCGCGCAGAGCATCAGCGGCAGCACCGCGTCATTTATCCAAGAACTCCACGAACTCCTCCAAACTGCGTTGAATAACGCTGCCGACCTTTAATTGCTCCTCGTATTTAGACACCATCGTTGGGCTAATGCTCCGATTTAGCGCATAGCGTACCACCTCAGGGTTTGCGTCCTTGCAC
The DNA here is from genome assembly GCA_946403315.1 of uncultured Bacteroidales bacterium. Lineage (GTDB taxonomy): Bacteria > Bacteroidota > Bacteroidia > Bacteroidales > Paludibacteraceae > Colicola. Next base: position 39,310 of record CAMIZK010000002.1, read on the forward strand.
ATTAAGATACCAATGCTCGGATTTTCATTACTGCGTTTCTCGTTTTGATCCAATGCCTCTAAGTAGAACTCCAATTGCCCCAAATCACGTGGATCAAAGGTCGTGGTCTTCAGTTCAATAGCCACAAGGCACTGCAAGGCACGATGGTAGAACAACAAATCGCAGCGGAAGTTTTGTCCGCCAACCTCAAGCGTATGTTCCTGATCCACAAAGAGAAAATCCTTACCCATCTCCAGGATAAACTCCTTCATATGCGACACTATCTCATTACGCAACTTCGACTCCTTGTATCTTTGAGGCAGGCCCAAGAACTCTAAGATGGATTTATCTTTGAGCAACACTTCCGCTTGCGGATAGGTCTCTTTCAGGATAGCGGACTGCATCTTCTTATCGCTCAGCACACGCGAGTAGGCATCCGATTTGATGGCGCGCTCGAGTTCGCGTTTCTTCAAATGCTCATGTTCTGCGTAGAGAATATAGAAGATATACTGATCTACAAGTTCACATGCATTTAAGATAATAATATGATTCGTCCAAGTCGTCCTTAATAAGAACTCGGGAATTTGTGTCACCGCTGGTGATACAATTACATTGTATCCATTTTGTATCAATGGCGTTGATACAATTTGTCTCACCATTGGTGATACAATTTGTGCCGCTTCCGCTGGCACAATTTCATCAGCTGGATTTGGCAATAATTTTAACGACATGGCACGTTCAATAAACGGAGCTGATGAGTAGGTGTCATAGAACTTAACCATTCTATAGATATTCATCCTACTCCATCCCTTTAAAGTCGGGTTTTGCGTATGGATATATTCCGCCAGTTGTTGCACCACTTTTGCTCCCCACGCGGCATTCTTTATCTTATCGGACACATACGCACCAACTTGCCATGCCGTCAGCACAGATGCATGGTTAATTACTTGTATCGCTTGCGAACGGTTTTGCTCAATGATCTGCACAACCTTAGCAAAATCCTGCGAATATTCGCTACTTGCTATATGTGCTACTTGCTTATCCATCATGTTGTTTATCAAAATTTGGTGCAAAGATACAACAAAAAATCGACATACACAAGTGTTATGCCGATTTTTCGCATTTTCCTATTCCGGTACCCCATTCGCCATTAGCCATTCGCCCTTTCGCCTTTAGCACGCTTCCGCGCACGGAAAATAAGGTACGCAAGCGCGCAGAGCATCAGCGGCAACAGCGCGTCTCCGATAGGGAATTGGTTCTCTTCGCTTCCCTGTCCTGGTGTGGTTGGTACGCCAGGACCGTCCATTTTAGCCCGATGAGGCCCGTAGGATGCCCCGTTATACGAAGCCGTACCATCGTCGTTCAGCATTGGATTGGACGAGTATGCGCTACCCGTTCCACGCATTGTGCTTGTCGATTGGAAGGATGCCTGCGGTGCCACTGCTCCGTTGAAGGTATTAAACTGCTGCGCCTTTGCCGGCAGTGCGAACACTGCCAGCATTACGATAACGATTAATGTTGCAATATTGTTTTTCATAACTTGTTTCCTTTCTTTAATCATATTCAACATTACTCATTATTTAACCAAAGCACCATCCACGCTGTACATCCTTCCTCCACGGATAATGTAGATGTGGTCGTTAATAATCACTTTGCGCACCTTAGCACTTTGCTCACCGCTTGCCGGATCAATGTCCGTTATCACTTTCTGTATCGGCGTTGTGCTGATAATGAAGCGCGCTTCGTTATCTCCAGCCTCAGCCGTGAACGTGTATGTGCGCATACTATCAATCGGAGTTGCCTCTTGCTCTTGCAGGTCATTGAGGTACAGCATCTCTTCTCCATCGTATTCGAAGCGGATCGTGTACTCGCTGTCTGTACCGGCACGGAAACCAACCACTGTTCCTTCATATTCCGGAATAGCACTTACTGCATCGTAGCCGCCTTCCTCGTTGATGACATAGACAGAAGGTGAAGCATTACCGAAACTCATCTTCTTACCGTCCCAACCGTTATCGAATCCTTGCGAGAAGTCCTCACGAGAGAGGATGACCACGCGATCGTTATATACAGACCCCTCCGCACGGATCTTCATTACTTCCGGACGCTCTTCAATGCGCTTCGGTGCCTTCATCGGACCCGCTACAATGTCGGTGTGCTCACCGGAAGGACGAACGAGGTCGTTATAGTTCATCGTGATCGTACCTTCTGCACCGCCGTTCGTTGTTACGAAGAATCCTTGCATCGGAGCAATTAACTCATTTCCGGTATATGGAGCAGAATTTATAGGCACCGTAACATATGTACCGGCTTCATCTCCACTTACATATTCCTCTGATCCGTTTTCTGCCATACCGGTGTTGAAGAGGTAGATGGTTGCAGGGGCAGAGGTAAAGGTCTCGGCAGTGAAGCCTCCGATATAGATCGGAGCCGTCCATGAGTTAGCCAGAACCATATCGGTGCTTGCTGCCATCGTTACGGACTTGCTCGTTGTCGGAACTAACGTACCGCCCATGACGTGCGTCGTAGCTTCGCTCTGCGTCAAACAGTAACCTGCGAACGGATCCAACTCATCACCACCTTTGACAACAGCCCAACCACCGTTATCCCATTTATACATCCAACTGCCGTAGTAGTTATACAGAGGTATCGAACCCGTGAACGGAGTACCAACATACTGCCAGTTCCAAGTGCTACCGTCAATACCGGCTTTCGAGTACATCTGTACTGTTGCAGCACAGCCGTTGCTATTATTGAAGATCAACGATGCATTACCAGCGCTCGAGGACTCAAGCACAAGGTCTGCCTCTCCTGTCGCTGTTTTGGTGCTGCCATCCGTCGTCTTCTGTATCGTTCCATCAACCTCAAGACCTTTATTCGGTTGGATTGTCAACTTACCGGTCTTATCGCTTCTATTATTATAGATAACAATGCTCTTAGCTGTTGCATGTGCGATATCTACCGCAACCGATTTCTCGATCACTACATCATGATAGATCTCCGGCAGACTACCGCCATCCCAGTTAGCAGGATCACTCCATAGACCGGTACTATTCGCATCTGTGAACCGTTGATCTACCAGCACACTACCGTTAACCAGTATCGGACTACCCAAACGGAAGCCTTTATCGCCGGATTGGTCATAAACAAATATCTTCACCGTTATCGTGCTGCCTGCAGCAAATACAGTCGGAGTGATGGTAAATGTGCAAGTTTTCTTAGCACCGTCCGGTATATCTGTCTCCTCAGTCGAAGTAACCGTTGTCGTTCCGTCAGATACGGTAACTATCGCACTGGCAGTATTGGTAATCGGTTGTATCGGCACTACTACACTGGTCACGCGCACTGGATAACTCGGCGTATTGAACTTGAGCGACATGTAATAGTTATCATCCTTACTCGTCGTAGAAGGAATACCGTAAATCTTACTACTCAAATCGGACTTATTGTTCGATTCATCGATGCTGTAACCCGTTGCCGAAATATTTGCATTCTTCGTCAACGTACTTGTCGGGTCGCCTGGGAAAGTCATATTAGGTACAGTTGTCCACGCACTATTCAAATTAATAGTCTGTTGCACCAAAGCCGGAACGGTGATATTGCACGTAGTCGTTGCTCCGCAATAATCGTCAACAGCAGCAATAGTCGCGGTAATCGTTGCTGTTCCGGAACCTACAGCCGTAATTACACCCGTGGATGCATTTACCGTCACAACGTCCGTATTGCTCGAACTATACGTTACTGCACCGCCGCTGGTGTTATCCGTCAATGTCGGACGCGCCTCTCTCGGTTTTCCTCCATAAGCATAGATGGTGGTAGCACTATAGCTCAGCGAAGGATCAATGCTTGTGCATACAGTAACTGTTACTACATTAGACTCTACATCATCGCCATAATCTCCACTAACCACACATATATAATAATAGGTCCCCGCAGAAGTTTTAGTCTCTGATTTAGTCTTCGTACTCGATGCATCAGCTAATGAACTACGATTAGTTCCATCTTCATCACAACTATACCAATGATATGTCAGATTCTCACCAGCAGCAACCATATCACTACCCAAGGTAAACTCTTCATCAATTTCAGCTTGGATTGTGATTTCCGGCTGAGTGGTAATAGCAGTATGAGTATGCCATTTTGCATAAATAGTCTTTGCCGAAGTAATAGTTGTGGCGGCAAAGTCAAATTCTGTTGAACCACCGGAAGCCGTTACCCAAGTATCAAACGTATAACCGCTTGCTGTAGGTATCTCACTCGGCGCTAAGATTAACTTACCACTTGGTACACCTACAACTGTAGACGGCATGTCATCCGAAGGTTTGCCATCTGCATCAAAGGCTACATCGTAATGAACATCTGTTCCCGGAGTAGTGATAGTGATAGAAGTAATAGTCGTTAATCCCGAGCCTTGACGACCTAAATAAACCACATAGTCGGATTTATTGAGATTAGAAATAGTCACGGTAGCGGGATCTGATGCAGAATTGGAGTTTTCAGTACCACTTCCGCCTGAACCGGATATAGATGTCTCTTGTTTTACCACATATTTGAATCTCGTAGCAGTACTACCATTATCCACCGTGATTGTAATACTACCATTCACTCCGGTTACAGGAATTGCAATCCAGAAGTTACTACTCATATTGTTATTGCACCAAGTCATGGTTCCTGCCGACTGATCTACCACAAATGGTAGTCCACCATCACTATTCTTATATGAATGGAAAGTGATACCATTATATTCTTCATCAACAGCATTTTTCTCTGCACAGATATTTGTTATTCCGCTCCAAACAGCATTACTAAAGTCCGTTGAGAACAAAGTAACCGGTGCAAGACTCTTCGGCTCCCAAACTGCCGTCAGCGTCACATCGCTTGCAGGCATAGTGAACTCTTGTCCTTCGAGGAAGAAAGTCGTGCCATCGTGCCAGCCACGGAAATCATAACCCGTCAATGTCATCGAGTTATCACCTTCAACCGTTACGGTTTCCGAACCATCACCGCTATACTCCGTGTCATCCACCGGCAACGAACCCGTCGTTGGGGTCGTACCAGTATAGATTACACTATAGGTGGTTACGTCCTCAACAGCCGTTACGGTAATGGTAATATCATCTAAGATATAATCACCATCAATCGTCAACGTACCAACACCGGCACTAACCGACCACGAATATTCCGTGCCATTACTAGCTTGGTCTTCACCAATATATACGGTCACATCGCTCGGCAATGTATATCCGCTCACAGCCGCAAACGTAAGAGTATGGTTCGTTCCGTACGTAGCAGCATTGGTTCCTGTAGTACCGGATTCTTTCGTCGCCTTGCTACCCGTCAACGTTAAATCTACGTCATACGTATTCGCCGTCCACGTAGCCGTATAGGTTGTATTAGCAGCAGGCATCGTTGCTGCCGGTGTCGGTGACCAAGCGTCAAAAGTATAACCCGTCTTCGTCGGTGTATTTGGAGCAGTAATAGGCGTTCCATATGCGACAGTACCGCTTGTGTAATCGCCCGTCAAGACATCGCCATCCGTCGACCAGGTCAATGTGTACGATGCCGGCTCATAGTAGATACAGATATTGGAAATGGTTAGGGTTGTTCCATTAGTCTTGAATGCAAAATCATTATTCTCTCCAGAAGTTGGACGCAAAGATAGAGTGCCGGTTGAAAGGCTTCTTTCTGCAGTTACATCTTCAGTATGATCTCCGAAATCATAATAAGCATATTCATTGCTTTCCAAAAAATCATAATCTATACCTGTACTAGCAGAACTTGTTCCTACTGCTGTAATTGTGAGTTTAATTTCTTTAATAGTTCCTAAATCTCCTATAAATAAATGGAAATAATGACCATCACCCATTTCGAACTGGTCTCCATCAGTTCCTTCAATGTCATATCTTATTCCATTAACATACTTGTCAATCCAAACTGCATCAGCAAACGTACTATTCGTTGTTTCGCACTTCTCTGCCAATTCATACCATTTTGCATAGAAAGTCTTATTGCCTGTTGCGCTTGAAGATATTGTAGTAACTGCATCACCACTGAAGCCACTGTTATCATACCAGCCTTGGAACAAGTAACCGCTCTTTGTTACATCCGTAGGCAGCGTTGCGCCTACACCGTAGGTATAACTCGTCACGTTGTTGCCTGGATTAATCGTACCGCCATTGGCATTCAGCGTCACATCATAAGTCGGCATTGTAACCGTTATTGTAGCCGTTTCGTCTGCATCACAATAAGCGCCTGTAGAAGTTTGCACCGCACGAATGGTTGCGCTTCCAGCCGCAGAGGCAGAGAAACTATATCCATCCCCTGCAATTGTTCCGCTTGTTCCACCTGCGTTTGTAACTGTAAATGTAACACCATCCGTTGTGTTACTCGACGACCACAACGTCCGCAAATCCAATGCTGTTCCAAGCACCTCGTATGCACCATCACTCAGCGATGCAGATGGATTGGTACACGCCGCTGTCTCTGAGATTGCGATACGCTTAAGGGTAACTGATTTTTTGTTTCCTTCGTCTACTGTAAAGGTTATAGTTACCATTGTTCCCGCCTTAACTTCATAAGACGGATTATTTCCTGCACTAATAGATGTGTTGCTGTGATCAACCGAGCTTTGATCCGTGTAACTAATCTTACATGAAGAACTAGAACCTATTCCACCGATAGACACTTCCACATCCGAATCATATTCTACAAAGAATTTAATGGTACTATTGTTTGTCTTCATCTTCCATCCCTTGTAATCATCTCCATCGCCTTGAGGAGTACCATCCGTTCCCTCAAATTGAATCTTACTACCGCTGAAGAACAAGTTATCTATGCGGAAAGCATCATAAGAAACTTCGCTGGTTGTCACCGTCATACCTGGAGATGTACCCACCGTTAAGTGTCCATCGAATTGGTACGTTCCGCTGGCATACAACTTAGTCCACTGCGCATAGTATGTTACATCCGCAGCCGGCATGTAGCCTGTATAATCATCGCCAGAACCATTTGAGGCTGACTTCCAACCAGTAAATGTGTATCCGTCACGAGTAGGATCATTCGGCGCCATGATGGCTGTTCCATAACCCGTCGAACCGCTCGTGTAGGTTCCACTCATTGCATCACCACCGTTTGCATTCCATGCCAATGTATAGTTAACCGGCGTCTGTGTGAAGTTGGCACGGACGGTAATTGCACCGGTTACTGTGCCAGGCAACGATGTTCCATCGCTCTTGGTCCAGTTATTGAAGGCATAGCTATACTGAGCGGTTGAGCTGTTTTCTGTAGCCGTTACCGTCGTACCACCTACCGTCAGTGTATTACTGCTCGTATAAATCGTGGAACCCGAACGCACATTGCTGATACTTGTTACATCAACCGAACCGTAACCATCCGTATTCGTTGCACTTACTGTATAACGGGTCACATCCGGCAAACGGAGCGAGAAACCACGGAATTTGTGGCCGTGGCTACCTTTTGTTATACCTGATACCTCAATAAAATACTCTTTATCGTCATCTAATTCAAAACGAAATACATGTATAGATTGATCCGTGTAGCTATCTAATGTCTGCGAAGCACCATTAATCTTAACTGTAAAAATCTCGTCAGGATATTTATCAGGATTATATAGACTACCGCAGAAAGCGAACTCGTCGTATCCCTTAACGCGTAAGCGAACATATGAGGCATCGTTAATGTACGCGTAGTGTGAATTTTTTATACGCTTTGTACTTCCAGAAAACTCATCATTATTCAAACTTCCAACACTTCCTTCAAATGACTTAGCATAGAACGAAACCCATCCATCACCCTTAATTTCCGTAGTAGCGGCACCTGTTGTAAACATCGCATAACCATCTGGAATAGTATCTTTCGATCCTGCATACAAGGCTCCCTTACTATCTTGCAGGGTTACCATGTAGACCTCATAGTCATGAGCAGATCCACTGACTGTCTTATTCTTCAGCGGTCTTCCATAACCATCATTTGCTTCTGGTTTCTCATAGGTTCCCGGTTGATGCAAATCCAGTTCCACCCAACGGGCATACAAAATAATGTCATCGTCGTAATCTGTCGCACCCAAACTGGTCACGGCATCACCCGTACAACTTGAACTCGTGTACCATCCAGCAAAAGCATAGCCTGTTTTAGTCGCCTTTTTTAATGCCGTTGCCGAACCATATGTATGACTCGTCGGATGACCGTCTGCATGTGTTCCACTGAATTCCGTATTCCCGCCATCCTTATAAGTAATTGAATAGCTCTGCTCCGTCCAATGAGCCGTCAGCGTACAATTCGATGCTTTGGTCCATTTGCCACTTGTGATATATCCTGTCACATTATCTGCTGCAAACGATCCATCTGCGTTCAGCACTTGAGTCTCACCGTCATAATATCCAGTACAACGATATCCCGTGTTACCCGACACAGCCGTAAACGATGCATATGTAGTTGCATCATAATTAATCGTTGCCGACCGATTTGCCGTGCCGTTAGTACCCTTTGCCAATGTCACACTTATCGGATTGGCCGTCCATGTAGGATAAAGCGTAACATCTGCATTACCGGTGTAAGATCCGCTCAAGGAATAACTCGTACCACCTGTACCGGATGGGTCTGTATTCCATGCTGTCTGCGTATATCCCGTACGGGTGAAGGTAACTCCGAGTAAGGTCTTGCTAATACCATAAATCTTTTCATCTGTGGTATTATCTCCAGTACCATTACTTCCCTTGTTGTATGAAATAGTATATACATCCAATGCTTTATAATACAATGCCGTCGGAGTGTGCTTCGTACTATTCTTTGAATCATCCAGATTATAGACCGTGTAGGCATCTACCGACATCGTGTATGTCGTGTTGTTGCTCAATGATCCTTTCGAATACGTATTTCCTTCTCCTGCTTGTTCGCTTGAATCATCTACTTTAAAATCATAGTTGATGGTCATATTGCCATCTGCGACAGCCTTTAAAGCAGATGCTTGTACATTAATAGTTCCCGTTGTCGGTACCAAGTACGGATTTTCCGAAGTACCATCACCGCTTGTTCCTGCAATCACAGAAGTACTATTATCCGTAAACGTCTCAGAAGTAGTAGGCGGACAATAAGTGGTCCAACCTGGTGTCCACGGACTACATGCGCTTTCATTCCCCACTTCTTCCGTTAAGCAGTTTTGGAGAGAAGAGGATCTAGTATTTACATGAACTAAATTATTGTAACACCATTGTTCTCCATGATTGCTTGGGTTCATTCGCATTAATTGTACCTTACCCACCTTGTCATTGTTAGGCACTGTTACATAATACACCCACGATTCAACAGGATTCTCACTAAATAGATAGGAGATTTCTGTATCACTATCATATTTCTTGAAATAGAATTTTGTATGATATGGAGCAGCTTGCCAGTTCGTTTCTCTTCGTCCATCAAAATACAAGATGGTATTCTTGGTTAAACGCTCATCAGGATAGTACAATGCCTTGAATTTATGGGACGATTTATCATACTTCATCGCATATTCACCCACCTCGGTGGTAGATGTAATATTGCTGTTTCCATTATTGTCATATAATTGCTGTTCTGAAGTTCTAGTCGCTGTAAGCGTCCAACCGCCTCCCATATTATCAAAACTATAATATGTCTCTCCTTGCAAAATCTTAAACCCATATGTATGAGAAGTCTCGCCTAAGGTAAAATATGTCACACCCACATTGCCGTCATAATCACCAAACACATTAGCATCCGGATCCCAATTATTGAAGTCACCTATCAGCGCAGGATCTGGCGCGTATTTTGCCCAACTACCATTGTATCTACTACTAACAGCTGCACTTGTATTCTGGATATACATGTTCTTTCCGACTTCAGGAGTCTGGTCTGCCGTTTGTTGACCATACCATCCAGACCCCGTCTCAAGAGTTGCAGCCGTGCCTCGGGTAAATTTAACTTTCGTATATTCTTTGCCGATACCAGGTACTGTAAATTTATATATAGCACTAGCCTCGTTCCAATTTCCAGAAACTTTATCGCCATAAGTTGACCATGCTCCTTCTGTATCATTCCAGAAATAGGCATAAATGTTACCCTTACCACTATCGCTCACTTTCCATAAACAACTCAATCCACTAATATTTCCGCTTGCATCCTTAAAGAATATCGTCTGTCCGGACTTGAACGTTCGAGCTGAAGAAGCAGCTGTTACAACTATACTTGTTATATAGTTTCCATCTCCACTATGAGTTGAATTATAGAATCCATAACATCCGGCTGGTAGAGTTGCACTTACAGAGGTCGAACCTGTAGAGTTTTTTTCTAGTTCTCCAGTTATCGAAGAAACAGTAGATGCCTCATTGGAATAGTATGTCGCGCTAGTTCCACTATTATCATATTGAGAAACTATAGCGACAAAGTCTGCATTAGAAATGGGTTTTATGTCCCAAGTGTCAGTACGAGTAGAACCCGATGTGTTTTTTAGAGAAAATGAAATAGTTGATGAGGAAGATATTTTAAAAGCTACAAAAACATTTTTACAATTGATTCCTCCATTCACTGTTACCCCAGATCCATTGCGCCCATAGTATATATTGTTGCACATTCCAAATGTTTTGGAAGATCCACTAGCTGTTGCAGATGTCATATTGTATGTTCCAGCATCCAAAGCTACCACAGACGTTCCCCATGCCATGCCGATATTGGCGATACTCATCACGAGTACGGCAAAAAGTAGCATAAGAGTTCGACGAAGATAGGACATAAGTCCAATCCGATTCTCTCTCGTTAGTGTCTCGCTAGTCTGATTTGGACTAGCTTCCGTCCCAAATGACTGATTAAAAAGTAAATGTTTTTTCATTGTATTTAAGTGTTTTTTATGTTATTCTATTTTGGGTTCTCGCAAGGATGCGAGAAAAATGCGCGGTGTTTTTGGGTGTCGGATGGGATCCGACCTAAGGGACAAACGCTTTTTTATTGTCGGATGGCATCCGACGTAATAAACGAAGGCCTTATATTGTTCTTATTGTACTGTTCTTAGATTGTTGTCGGGACATGGTCCCGTGATGGTCCTGTTCTTAACTTCACTTTCGTTGCGTACGATTATTACTTATCCTCACATTTGTTCGGAACGATTATTGCTTAACGAAAAAGACTATAAACAAATCTGACACAAAACTTTCGTTTCATGTCAGACTGAATTGTATAAATAATGTAGGGAATTATGCTTAGTATCTAATTCCGGATAATAGAACCAAGAACTCTTGATACGTCATAATTACGGTGTCACGATGTTGCTTTAGCACTAATAAATCCTTATCTCCTGTTACAATCATACTTGCCTGTATAGCTTCGGCCATTGCCAATAGATATGCGTCTTTCGCATCGCGGATAGAGGATTCGACCGCAGGATAGTCCTCAATCGGATAGCATCTCGTTCTCATCAACTCCCACATTGCTTCTATCGCCTCATGGGATATATGTTCGCGAATCTTCGGACGAGACAATACTGATTGTATCTCCGCTACTTGCTCCGGAGAAACAAAAACCTTAACGTCCGCATTGTCAAACACGGATGCAACACTCTGCAACTGCTTCCCGAATAAGAAGGAAATCCAAATATTAGTATCCAATATGACGTTCATCTTACTTTCTATATCGAACGGCATCTACTTCTGCTTGGATCTCTTCATCTGTCAGCGCAGCATCGTTTCTTGAGCACGCCTCAATGAAACGTGCAACAGGATTGCGACGACTCTCAATAGTCCATCCCATACGACTAGCAAACTGCATTATCAGCGCAACGTCTGTTGTCGGCATTTTTAATACTACATCTTCCATATATCGTTGTTTTTTTTACCTTTGGCGCTGCAAAGGTACTGCTTTTTTTTGACATATGCAAGACTTACCTACATTTTTTCAGTCTTTTTCAATAAATCAAAGATCTTTTTGCCGTCTTTTCAGTCCTCGGCCTGACTTTACCTCTACCCACACGGCAAAACAAGCGACAATGCTTCATTGCCACTTACTCACACACTTTAAACTGCCTAATCGACTAACGAATACACCCTTATTTTGATGGGGGGGGTATTCGCAGCTTATCAGATTAAAGTTAATCATTTGTAACATGATTTTCGTGTTTTTTATGCTATTCCGGTTTGATTTGTAAGCCCATTTTTCGCACGTACATACGTACGAAAGAGTTATGCGCATACAAAATTGGGTGCAAAGTTACAACAAAAAAAGCAATTTTGCAAATTTTACTTTACAAAAAAATGCCATTTTTGTTAATTTTTTACAAAAAGTACAGAAAATTTACGCAAAGTCGGGAGAAATCTTCTCTAATTTCGCATGCGTCAGCAATAAGGTCTTTGTTCCCTGCGTGTCAAAACGGATCTCGATCTTATCGTTTTCGGTGACTTCATCGCGATACACACGCACCACCGTTCCGACACCGAAAACGCGGTGGGATATTCTATCATCGGGTTTCCATTCCGATGATAGAATAGGCGAATGGTTATTGGCTAAAGGCGAATGGTTATTGGAGATTGGAGATTTGGGAGAAGTAGGCGTACTAGGAATCCTAGGAAGACTAGGGATCCTAGGGAGACTAGGAGCCGGTTCTCTTTTTTTCTCGATCTCAAAGAAGCGTTTATCGATATCGTTCAGGAAACGGGAATAGGAGTTAAAGGAGAAGGTGCCATTACGGAAGCGCTGGCGGGCAAAGGAGAGATGACATTGCTCCATGGCACGCGTAATCGCTACATAAAGTAAACGGCGCTCTTCTTCGATCTCCTGCGGTTTGATAGCAAACTGCGACGGGAAGAGGTTTTCTTCCAGACCCACGATAAACACCACCGGAAACTCGAGACCTTTCGCCGCATGGACGGTCATCAGCGTCACCCGTTCCGTTGTATCCGCCAGGTTCTCATCCTGATCCGTTTGCAGACTGACTTCACTTAAGAAATCCGTGATCGGTGTATAATCGATGCCTTCGTTCGCCCGTTGTTCGACAAACTCCCGAATGGCGTTTAACAACTCCTGCACGTTCTGTGCCCGGTCAATGCCTTCCTGTGTCCTGTCTATCGACAGCGCCGTCATCACACCCGACATCTTGAGCACATGTTCCGTGAACGCATAGGCATCCATCGTCTCACTCAAGTCATGGAAGCCGTCGATCATCTGTGCAAAGGTTTGCAGTTTCTTCTTTACCGCCGCACCGACCTCCAATCCCGTCTCATCGGGGGAACGCATGACGTCCAAGTAACAACGATGATGCTCGATGGCATTTTCTGCCACTTTCCGCATCGTGGTATCCCCGATTCCTCTACCGGGAAAACCGACGATACGAAGCAAAGCTTCGTTATCCCGTGCATTGACCGCTAAACGAAGATATCCGAGAGCATCTTTGATCTCCTTGCGCTGGTAGAAAGAGGTGCCTCCGTAAATGCGATAAGGGATGTTCAGTTTTCGCAGTTCCCCTTCGATCACACGGCTTTGCGCATTCGTTCGATATAAGACAGCAAACGAGTCGTATCCTTTATGCCGCATTCGTTGGATCTTGGTCGCAACACCGAGTGCTTCGGTTCGATCGTCCATATAAGGTTGAAGCGACAAAGGCTGACCTTCTTCTTTCTCGGAAAAAACAGTCTTTTCGATCTGGTGTTGGTTCTTATGAATCAGCGCATTAGCAGCGTTAACGATATTCTGAGTAGAACGGTAGTTTTGTTCCAGTTTGAAGAGTTTCGCCTGCGGATAGACTTGCCGGAAATTGAGGATATTCCGGATGTCGGCACCGCGGAAAGAATAGATACTCTGCGCATCGTCTCCGACGACACAGATGTTGTTCTGCGGTGCTGCCAGACGCTCTACCAGTTTGAACTGGATATAGTTCGTATCCTGGTACTCATCGACTAAGATATACTGAAACTGCTGCTGGTATTTTTGCTTCACTTCCGGACTAATCTCCATTAATCGTAACATATTGATTAACAGATCGTCAAAGTCCATCGCGTTGGCCGCTTTCAGACGCGCTTCATAGAGGGAATAAACCGTGGATAGATCATACATCCGCATCTCCCTATCTTCTCGTAACAACTGCTGGTTCAGTCCATAATCCCGGGGACCGATTCCGCTGTTCTTGGCCATGGAGATGCGACTCAGCACCGCTGCCGGTTTATATATTTTTTCATCCAGGCCCTGCTCCTTACAGATGGCTTTGATCACCGATTTCGAATCCGTGGTGTCGTAGATCGAGAAATCCCGCGTGTATCCTAAAATATCCGCATACGGGCGTATGAGACGCGTACACGTAGAGTGGAAAGTGCCCATCATGAGATAGCGTGCTTCTTCTCCCACCAACTTCTGGATACGCTCTTTCATCTCCCGGGCAGCTTTGTTGGTGAAAGTAAGTGCCATGATTCGATTTGCCGGAACACCCTGCTGCAACAGATAAGCGATGCGGTAGGTCAGCACCCTCGTCTTACCCGATCCGGCACCCGCTACAATGAGCGAGGCACCTTCCGTATATGTCACCGCATCCCGTTGGGAAGCGTTCAACTGGTCCAAAAAATCCATAATCGGGCACAAAATTACAAAAAAACTTGCATATATGCAAAAAAATTTGTAATTTTGCACCAAATTTGCGAAAAATGTTACCGGTTGAGTTCATAGAATCGATGCATCAGCAGATGGGTAATGAAGCCGAACTGCTGATTCGGGCACTGGAAACGGAGCCTGTTACCTCGATTCGGCTCAACACCAAACTGGATGTGCTGACTTTTGAAGGCGAGCCGGAAGAAGTGCCATGGCATATCGACGGGTATTATCTGAGTCAACGGCCGCAATTCACCCTTGATCCCTTATTCCACGCCGGTTGTTACTATGTGCAGGAAGCGAGTTCGATGTTCATTCAGCAGATTCTGGAACAATACGTCGATACGTCGTCTATCGTGCTGGATCTGTGTGCGGCCCCCGGAGGCAAGAGTACGCTGATCAGTGAGTTTCTCGGCGGAGACGGACTGCTGTTAAGCAACGAAGTGGTGCGTCAACGCGTGTTCATCTTATCGGAGAACATCCAGAAATGGGGCAACGGCAACACCGTCGTGACGCATAACACGGCGGAAGAGTACGGCGAACGATGCAAGCATCTGTTTGACTGCATCTTAGTCGATGCGCCCTGTTCCGGTGAAGGTATGTTCCGTAAAGATGAACAGGCACGGAACGAGTGGAGTCTCAAGGCTGTCAAGGCTTGTGCAGAACGGCAACGGAGTATCTTGATGGATGTCTGGGATGCGCTCAAACCCGGTGGAATACTGATCTATTCGACCTGCACGTTTAACCAGGAAGAGAACGAGAAGAACGTGGAGTGGTTAGCCGAGACGCTGGGTGCCGAAGTGCTGCCTGTCGATTATGATCCGACGTGGGGTATCACCGAAGGAACGGTAGGTTACCATTTCTATCCGCATAAGACCAAAGGCGAAGGATTCTATGTTTGCGCGTTGCGGAAACTCGAGGCGAATGGCGAATGGACGAATGGCGAATGGGCTAATGGACGAAGGGCGAATGGACGAAAGGCGAAAGAGACGAACCTGCAGCACCCGGAATATATGCCGGTCATGCGGAGCTGGTTACAGCATCCGGACGATTGGGCCATTCGGTATTCGGACCGTTTTGCGACGGCTTATCCGTTTAAGTTCAAAGAGATCATCGATTGGTTGAGTACGCAGTTAACCTGTATCTCGACGGGATTCGGTTTAGGCGAAGAGCGCGGAAAGGGCATCGCGCCGCAGCATAGTCTATCTATGACGAAAGACCTCCGTAAGGAAGCCTTTCCGAATGTCGCGTTGACGCGTGAACAAGCACTCAGTTATTTGCGGACCGAGGCTTTGGCTTTGAATGATGTCCCACTCGGCCTCGTCCTTTTGACCTATGAGGGTGTCCCCCTTGGTTTCGCGAAGAATGTCGGGAACCGCCTGAATAACCTTTACCCGAATGAGTGGAGGATTCGGAAGCTTTAGAGGCTAAAGGCGAAGGGTTAGAGGCTAAAGATAAAAATCTCTCGATTCTTTTCCAATAACGTATATCGTCCGGTGACACGAGTGTCATCGCTTCTCCGCTGTTCTCGGCACGGGCCGTTCTACCGATACGATGGACATAATCTTCGGGATCATGCGGCACGTCGTAGTTGATGACTAACGGCACATCCGTCACGTCGATTCCACGAGCCACAACGTCAGTGGCTACCAGCACATCGATCTTTCCGTTCCGGAAATCCAACATGACCTGATCGCGTTCGTGTTGCTCGAGATCGGAATGCATCGCGTGCGCATCTATATGGATTGCGCGTAACGTGCGCGTGAGATCTTTTACTTTTTGCTTCTTGCCGGCAAACACGATCACTTTCTTCAGGTCCTTACCTTCCAACATCGCCTGCACTTTTGCCGGTTTTTCTCCTTCATCCACAAACTCGTGCATCTGTTTGATCGTTTCCGGCGGACGGGAGACGGCAATCTGCACTTCCACGGGGTCATGCATGATGGCTTTCGCCATGCGACGGATATTCTCCGGCATCGTGGCTGAGAACATAATGGTCTGACGGTTCTTGGGTAACTTCCGCACGATGGTCATGATATCGTCATAGAATCCCATGTCTAACATGCGGTCGGCTTCATCGAGAATGAAGTACTTGACACCGGAGAAATCGATGTTATAGATATTCATTTGCGAGAGCAACCGACCCGGTGTAGCGATGACGATATCCGCACCGCGTTGCAGACCTGTCACCTGCGTTCCCCAGGCACCGTTGTCTTTTCCGCCGTAGATAGCGACGGACGAGAAAGGTACGTAAAAACCAAATCCCTCCATCTGCTGGTCAATCTGCTGCGCCAATTCCCGAGTAGGCGCCATGATGATGGCGTTCAGTTTATCGGGATCATGGTCGTCAAAAGCGAGGTTGGTCAATAACGGCAAGATATAGGCGGCGGTCTTACCGGTTCCCGTTTGGGCACAGGCAATGACATCGTGACCGTCCAAGATCACGGGTATCGCCTTTTCCTGCACAGGGGTACATTCATCGAAATGCATGTCCCACAGGGCGTCTAAGACTTCGTCTGATAATGCGAGTTCGTCGAAGTACATTTATTTTTCCCAGCCTTCAAAAACTTCTGATCCGTAAATATTATTCTCGTCAGCATCGTGGAGCGGTGCCCATAGTTGCGCAAAGAACGGATTCTGCTTTGCTACCTCATCCCAATGCCAAGGAATCTGTTTCTCTTTCGGTTCATGCGCATACGGGTACGGCATATCGAAGGGTGACCAGTGACCGCCTAAGAGGATGAGACGTCTGCCGGCTTTGAAGGTATTCCCGTTCGCATCTTCCCACATGTCATTGCCTAAGTACTTACCACCCCGGAATGCAGCAGCCTTGTTGAGTTCGGCATCGGTGAGCGTATCGATATCCTTGGTTTCATCCCAACCGTGGTCCAACAAGACAGGTGTCTCACTGTTATGAGACACATCGAAATGCTTCCAATCCGGGATCTGCTTGTACGCTTCCAGCGAACCATAATACGCATGGATACGCGGTTCGATATTGTTTTTGATCCACCATTGGGTTCCATGTTCCTTACTGTTCGCCATGAAACGCATCGCTAACTTGACGCAATGCGGGAGGAGTTTGGCGATGTGGGTTTTGGACGCAAACTTAATGCCGGCAGGTAAAGACTTCGCTTTCGCCATTTGCGCGAAATACTCCTTCACGGGTACGTTGGCACGGAAATGGAGGAATTCTTCCAATTTATCCCCGTCAATGTACCACATGCCGTGGAAATTACGGGTAGTGAACCAGTTGGCATTGAAGATCTTCTCCGGTCTCGGACAACCGATACAGTCTAATAGCAGACGCTCAAACTCATAGTTTGACAAACGGTACTCGGCACCGGAACCGATGTTATAGTAGTTATTCCAGAAAGCTTTCGGCACTTCGGGACGGCAAACGCGTTCCAACAACCTACCGCTGTCTTCCACCGTTGCCCATTCGAGGACACCACGAATCGGCACATGGAACATGATCGGGTCGTAGTTCTTGAGAATCGCCGGGTAGAGGATTCCCGATTGACGGAGTGACACCCAGGTCTTAATGCCGGAATCGGTGATGATCCGTTCCGCCTGCGCTTTGGTGAGTCCGTAATGATCGTACGCCGACACACAGATCGGATCACCGGCTCTACCCCAATGGAGGGGTTCCCGGCGATCCCCCATCTGGGCCACCGAACCGATATAGACCACTTTCGGTTGTTTGTCTTCCGGCTGCGCCAACACCGCTTTCGTCACATATTCAGCGGCTGAGATATTGGTGCGCAAGGTTGCTTTCGGACGATAATCGGCTTGCGGCGACACCATACCACCTACGTGCAGCACGATATCGGCGCCCGTGACGCCTTTCAGGACATCGTCATATTTGGTGAGGTCACCCCAGATAATGGTTAATGGCGAATGGTTAGCGGCTAATGGGGCCAGCAGCTCTTTGTTTTTCTTACTCGGACGAGCTAAGATACGCAAGTCATAGTTCTCGGGATACTTGAGTATCTCCATCATTCCGGCATATCCCATCGTGCCGGTGGCTCCTGTTAAGAAAACTGTTGTTTTCTTAGCCCAATGGGCACGATTAACTTCGTTTTGCATTTTATATTTGAGATTTTAGATTTGTGATTTATTCTTTCATTTTATGCATCCAGGCTGTCATCTTGTTAAAGCGTTCCCGGGCATTGCGACGCATCTCGGCACGCCATAACGCTTCTTCTTCCGCCTCATTGGTCATCTGTTGGTAGGTCTTTTCCGCATCTTTGTCACTGATAACGAGCAGTTGGTCACCTACCGCTAACGAACTGGCACCTGTCGGGACGAAGAAGTCTTCTCCCCGGCGCACCATGATGATGAGCGTACGCGGCGGGATCTTGATCTCTCGTAAGGTGTTTCCGTTCTCTATCATATCTGCCGTCACTTCCACTTCCCGTGCCGAGGATTGGATCTCTTCGGGTAAGTCCATGTCGAAATGTTCCAAAGACCGCTCCTCTTCACGAGGTTCATTCAGGTTCAGTTTCTTAGCCACCACCGTCAAAGTGGTACCCTGTGCCAAGAGCGAAACAATCGTGCAGAGGAAGACGATGTCAAAAATCATATCGGCACCCGGCACACCATTGGCCTTACACATGATAGCGAAGATGATGGGTACCGCACCGCGTAATCCTACCCAACTGAGCATGATCTTATCGCGTTGGCGATACTTGCGGAACGGTAACATACAGAGCCATACGGCCACCGGTCGGGAGATGCAGATCATGACAATACTGATGATGATACAAGGCAACCAAACGTGGTAATCCAACAGATGGGTCGGTTCCACCATCAGACCCAACATCAAGAACATCACCAACTGGCTTAACCAGGTGAGACCATTAAAGAACGAACGCGTCTGCTGTTTCCGGGTGAACTTATTGTTTCCGATAATCAAACCGCCTACATACACGGCGAGATACGTGTTTCCTTGTAAGTAATAGGTGACGGAGAAGATGAAGATACACGCCGTCAGCACCATGATCGGGTACAGCGACTCATTGCCTAACTTCACCCGTCGCATCAACTGCACCAGACCTTCACCGAACGCCAGACCTAACACCGTTCCCATCACCAACTGGATCACGATATTCTGGATGATCGGTAGCGCCGTCACCGAGCCTGTACCGCCATTCCCTTCCAGACTTACCACCACACCGATCAGGGTGCTGGTGAGCACATAGGCCATGGGGTCATTGGCACCGGATTCCAATTCCAACAACGGCCGTAGGTTATGCTTGAGACCGATCCCGTTGGTGCGTAAGATGGAGAAGACGCTGGCACTGTCGGTACTGGACATCGTGGCGGCCATGAGGAGCGCTAACCAGATCGAGACACTATACACCGCACTGATCCAACCGAAGATGACGTAGATGATCAGACCCGTTACGACGCAGGTGATAAGTACGCCTAATGTAGCCAAGGTGACACCGGGTGCCAACACCGATTTGATGTCGCTTAACCGCGTCTCCATACCACCGGTGAACAGGATGATACACATCGCCAAGGTACTGAGGGCCTGTGCGTTTCCGGTGTCTATCTCGATCCCTTTGGTGCCTAACAACGAGGCGATACCATGGGAACCGAAGAACATACCTACTGCCAGGAAAAGCAGCAGAGCCGGTACACCGTATTTATATCCGATCTTATCGGCAAAAATACTGACGAAGAACAGCAGCGAAAGAACTAAAAGAACTAATTCTACTTGCATCGGACGGCTTTATTTCAATTCAAAGAAAAACTCGTCGAAGATCTCCTTCCACGCATCTTTCTCCCGATATCCCTTTAACATCAGCGGTTTGCCGTCAGCACGGATCAGCAGAATCGTCGGGTAGGAATTGACACCTAACACATATGCCAGATCCGAGTTCTTCTCACAATCGATCTTGTAAAAATCAATCTGACCTTTGAACTCTTTGGCTAATGCGTCAAAGATCGGTTCCTGCCGTTTGCACCAACCGCACCAACTGGTAGAAAAATCCACCAGGCAGGCACGCTCGCCTTTAAACGCCCAACCTTCGTCAGACTTATAGTCAAAAACGCGTTCACGGAAGATCTCTCCGCTAATCTCTTTCACGTTCTGCGCCATGCTCGGTACAACCAGCAGCAGGCCTAACAGAATGGTAACAAATAACCTTTTCATATTGTTTTGTTTTTTATCGTATACAGTTTATGACCGTCCACGGTCTCATAATCATCGGGTAAATCGATCTTAGGTGCCGGCACACCATCGCCGATCGTTAGTTCCGGAGCCACTTCTACATGGATCTCATCCCATATACCTGTTTGCAAAATATGTGCCAAAAGGGAGGTTCCACCTTCCACTAATATCGAATGGATATTGCGTTTCGCCAAATCGGAGAGGATGAACGGCCAATCGGTGCGCTCCCGATAGACGATTGTCTCGGAGTCATCGGAGAAAATCCGGGCATCAGAAGGGATCCGGTTATGGCGGTCCAAGGTCACCCGAATGGGGTTTCGACCTTTCCAATGGGTGTTCAGCAGACGCGGATTATCCAGCAGCACCGTGTTCGTTCCCACCATAATCGCCATATTCTCGGCACGCATGCGATGAACGATCTCTTTCGTTGCAGGTGTGGAGATAGCCAAGGCAGACTTGATTGGTAATTGGTGATTGGTAATTGGTAATTGACGTTTCTTATCGATGAATCCGTCTGCTGTCTGTGCCCATTTGAGAATCACATACGGACGATGTTTCTCGTGCAGGCACAAGAACCGTTTATTGAGTTCCCGGCACTGCTCTTCCAGCACACCGACTATCACTTCTATCCCGGCATCACGAAGCATCTGTACACCCTTTCCTGCTACAAGCGGATTCGGATCTAACATCCCTACCACCACTCGGCCGACACCTTTTTCGATAATCAACTTCGCGCAAGGCGGTGTCTTGCCGTAATGGGAACAGGGTTCTAATGAAACAAAAAGCGTACAATCTTTATAACTTTCGCCTTTCGCCATTCGCCTTTCGGCCTCTGCGAAGCAGTTCACTTCCGCATGTCCTTCGCCGTATCGTTCGTGATAACCTTCTGCCAAGATCGCTCCATCGGAATTACGCACCAAGACCGCCCCCACCATGGGGTTCGGTGCCACAAAATACTGCCCTTTTTGAGCGATTTTGATACAATATGCAATATAATTTGCGTATTCCATTTTTTTTTACTATCTTTGCAGCGTGATTCAAAAAATACGTGACATAGCCCTGCAATTACAAGCCGCTTACCCGAAGGATGAAGCGGAAGCTTTGGCATGGTGGTTGGCGGAAGAGACCACGGGTCTGAGTCGCACGCAACTTCAAATCGGGTGCAAAGATACTACAAATTTTTCAAATTTGCAAGTTTTTGTGGACAGATTATTGCATTTTGAGCCGATTCAGTACATTTTTGGTCATACTTTATGGTACGGACTCGATTTAAAAGTCACTCCGGCTACCCTTATTCCCCGTCCGGAGACGGCGGAGCTCGTCGAGGTTATAGGCGAAAGGCGAAAGGCTAAAGCCTCATTAGCCACTAACCATTCGCCATTCTCCGTTTTAGATATCGGTACCGGGAGCGGGTGTATCGCCATTGCGTTGAAGAAGAAGCATCCGGAGTGGGACATAACAGGCATCGATATATCCGCAGAAGCGATTGAAGTAGCGAAAGAGAATGCGAAACGAAACGGTGTGGAGGTGGATTTCCTGGTAGCAGATATATTCAATCTCCCGTCTCCTATCTCCAATCTTCAATACGATATCATCGTTAGTAACCCTCCTTACATTCGTGAGAGCGAAAAAGTCTCGATGAGACCGAATGTTTTGGAATATGAACCGGAGACAGCACTCTTTGTTCCGGATGATGATCCGTTACGTTTTTACCGCCGCATTGCGAGTCTGCATGGAACATATCTATTCTTTGAGATCAATGAAGCTTTTGCGCAAGAGATGAAAACCTTGCTGCAAGAAGAGGGATATGACGATATAATTATCACACAAGACATCTATGGAAAACCGAGAATTATCGAAGGCCGAATGGTTGGATAAATGCGAAGCCTATTGCGCTAAATCGGAGCATTGTGCAGCCGACGTGAGACGCAAGTTATATGAGTGGGTTGCACCTGCAGAAATTTCCGATGAAATCGTGGAAAATCTGTATAAGAATGACTTCTTAAACGATGCCCGTTTTTGCCATGCGTACGTGCATGACAAGGTGGCATACCAGAGTTGGGGACGGATTAAGATTCAAGCGGGATTGCGGGCACTCGATTTACCGGAATCGGAAATTCGAAAAAGTCTCGATGAAATCGACGAAAAACAATATAAATCGAATCTGCAGGCATTGTTCAAACAACGCAAGTCTGATTCGGAAGAAAAAAGGTTGCGTTTTTTGCTGCAACGGGGTTTCACTTACGACGAAATAAAAAAAATATGCAAATAGTCTTGCATATGTGAGAAAAATTTCGTACCTTTGCACGCTTTTTTGAATAACGCATATGGAAATCATCAAAACACCGATTGAAGGACTGCTGGTTATTGAACCGAAAGTGTACACCGATGCACGCGGATATTTCGTGGAAACCTATAACGAGGAGCGATACCGTGCGGCAGGTATTGAGGCGCAGTTTGTGCAGGACAATCAGAGTTGTTCGTCTTACGGTGTCGTACGCGGTTTGCATTTTCAGCGACCACCTTATACGCAAGCTAAACTGGTGTGCTGTACGGTAGGCCGGGTGCTGGATGTAGCGGTTGATCTGCGCAAGAACAGTCCGACATACGGGAAATGGTATGGCGTAGAGTTGAGCGAAGACAACAAACGGCAGTTCTTTATTCCACGCGGCTTTGCGCATGGTTTTTCCGTACTCAGTGAGCAAGCTATCTTCACCTACAAATGCGATAATCTCTATCATCCTGAAGCAGATGGCGGGATTCTATTGAATGACCCGGATTTAGGTATCGATTGGCAGATTCCTGAGGAACTGCGGATTATTAGCGAAAAAGACAAACGTCATCCTTTATTAAAAGAATTGGATAATCCATTTTAGACAAAAGTCGAAAGACAAAAGCATTATGAATATTCTTATCACAGGAGCAAACGGACAGTTGGGAAACGAGATGCGGGTACTGAGTGCGCTGCATCCCAAGCATACGCATTTCTTCACGGACATCGCAGAACTGGATATCTGCGATAAAGTGGCGGTGTCCGCTTTTGTGGAAGCAAATGCCATCGATCTGATTGTGAACTGTGCCGCCTATACGAATGTAGATAAAGCCGAAGAGGACGAAGCAACAGCGATGAAGATCAATGCCGACGCCGTAGCCATCTTAGGCAGTCAGGGAACGAAAGTGATTCATGTATCCACCGACTATGTCTTCTCCGGTGATGAACATCTGCCGTGCAAAGAGTCGGATCCCGTAGCACCACGCACCGCCTACGGACGCACAAAATACGAAGGAGAAAAACGACTGTTAGCCGTATGTCCTGAAGCGGTGATTTTACGGACGGCTTGGTTATACTCCGAATATGGAAATAACTTCGTGAAGACGATGATCCGTTTGGGTAAAGAAAAAGAGAAACTCGGTGTGGTTTTTGACCAGATAGGCACTCCCACTTATGCTGCCGATCTGGCCGCAGCGATCTTCACCGTCATCGAATGTCCCATGTGGCATCCGGGTATCTATCATTTTACCAACGAAGGTGTCTGTTCCTGGTTCGATTTCACCATTGCTATCCATGAGTTAGCCGGAATTAAAAATTGCCAGGTTTCCCCGATTTTATCGGAAGAATATCAATACAAAACACCCCGTCCCCATTACAGCGTATTGGATAAGTCGAAATTCAAAAAGACGTTTGGGGTTAGTATTCCTTATTGGATGGATGGATTGAGACGGTGTGTTAAACTGTTAAATCGTTAAAACGTTAAAATGGTCGCTACGCGACGTTAAATGGTTAGATGAGAGAGACCTTGGAATTTTTGGCAGAGTTGGCGGAGAATAACAACAAGGATTGGTTTGACGCTAACAGAGCTCGGTACCAAGCGTGCCGAGATCGATTTGTGGCGTTTTCAACGGAATATATCGCCCGTCTGACGGAGTTCGATCCGACGCTCAAAGGGCTTCAGCCGAAGGACTGCATCTGGCGCATCAACCGTGACATCCGTTTCTCGGCTGACAAGCGTCCGTATAAAGAGTGGTTTGGGGTCTTTCCGGCTACCGGCGTACCCGGGCAACCGAAGACGTGGGGCAAGAAATCCATGCGCGGCGGTTATTACGTACATATTCAGCCCGGACAGTGTATGTTTGCTGCCGGTATCTGGGATCCGGGCAAAGAGTTGTTAAAGGCTTTGCGCACGGAGATAGAAGCTAACTACGAAGAGGTGGAGCAGATCATGGGTTCCAAATCATGGAAGAAATACTTTGCGCAGGATTTTGACCCGTATTGGGGACAACTCAAGAAAGTGCCGGCAGGTTTTGATCCCGAGTTCAAACACCCTGAATGGCTCAAACATAAGACCTATACGGTCAGTGTCATGCTGAGTGACGAAGAGGTCTGTTCGCCGGATTTCATTGACAAAGTGGTTGATATCGCCCAAACCGCCAAACCGATGAACGACTTCCTCAATTACACCTTTGAGGAATACGGCGAATTCCCGAGTAGATGCGGATAACCCTCTTAGGCGGAAGCCGCTTCTCCCGTTTCATCGGGAGAACGCTCCGGGTCTCTTAGTTCAATGGATAGAACAGGGCTCTCCTAAAGCTCAGATTTGGGTTCGATTCCCAAAGGGACTACAAATAGTAAATGACCCAATGGTAAATAAATCTCAGCCTATATTACCTGCGCTTGCAGTAGATGCCGCTTGCAGCGGTAATCCCGGCGTGATGGAGTTCCGGGGTGTTATTGCGGACACCGGTACGGAAGTGTTTCACCGTGGACCGTTCAAGCAGGGAACGAATAACATCGGTGAGTTTCTTGGGCTGGTGCTGGGACTGGCGTATATCAAGAAATATAACTTACCATGGGTGATTTACACGGATAGCGTGACAGCGCTGGCATGGGTGCGACAGAAACGGTGCAAGACCAAAATGGAGTGGACTATGGAGAATCAGGACCTGTTTATGATGGTAAGAAAAGCGGAGATGTGGTTGCACGATAACACCTGGACAACCCCCATCTACAAGTGGGACACCAAGGCTTGGGGGGAGATACCGGCGGATTTTGGAAGAAAGTGAAAGGTGAAAAGTGAAAGGTGAAAGGGAAAAAGCCCTATTTTGACAAAAAAAGATTACAAAATTTAATTTTTTATACGAATTATTTTCGTATATCAAAAAAAAGTACTAATTTTGTAGTCGGTTTTGAAACAAGTCAAACTATATCAAACAAAAATAACAATTAAAACAAATTATTTCTATGACAAAAGTAGCAATTAACGGCTTCGGCCGTATTGGTCGTCTGGCATTCCGTCAGATGTTCGAAGCTGAGGGTTATGAGGTAGTTGCAATCAACGACTTGACCAGCCCGAAGATGTTGGCTCACCTTCTGAAATACGACACCGCTCAGGGTGGTTTCGCAGGCAAGTTCGGTGAGGGCAAGCACACTGTAGCTTACAAAGACGCTCAACTCGCTGAGGATGGCAAGACCGTTCTCGTTCCGGGTTCGATCATCGTTGACGGCAAGGAGATCACTATCTACGCTATGCCGAACGCAGCTGAGCTGCCTTGGGGCAAACTCGGTATCGATGTAGTTCTGGAGTGCACCGGTTTCTATACCAGCAAAGCTAAAGCTGAGGCTCATATCCAGGCAGGTGCAAAGAAAGTAGTTATCTCCGCTCCGGCAGGTAACGACCTTCCGACCATCGTTTATAACGTTAACCACAAGACCCTGACTCCGGCAGATAAGGTTATCTCCGCAGCTTCTTGTACAACCAACTGTCTCGCTCCGATGGCAGCTGCTCTGCACAAATACGCTCCGATCCAGAGCGGTATCATGAGCACGATCCACGCTTACACCGGTGACCAGATGATTCTCGACGGTCCGCAACGTAAGGGTGACCTCCGTCGTAGCCGTGCAGGTGCACAGAACATCGTTCCGAACAGCACCGGTGCTGCTAAGGCTATCGGTCTCGTTAT
>CAMIZK010000003.1 GCA_946403315.1 uncultured Bacteroidales bacterium
TATTATCCCCGAAAGAGGCGTATGAAGCGGCTCTGAAATGGCGAATCGTGAAGCGGAGTATAGATGCACGGCAACGGGAGTTGCGCGTGCACTTAACTATTCTGACAGATGACAAGGGGAATCCTATTCCCAAGGATGCCCCTATTCCACTCTACGAACCGCCTGTGTTCCAAGATGTGCATAATGCGACTAAGTCCGCCATCATCATCGGTGCCGGTCCGGCAGGATTGTTTGCCGCACTGACGCTGTTAGAACACGGCATTAAGCCGATCATCTACGAACGGGGAAAAGAAGTCAGTGAACGCAAACGCGACATTGCCTTACTCAACCGCAACGAAGGACTGAATCCGGAATCGAACTATTGTTTCGGCGAAGGCGGAGCCGGTACGTTTTCGGACGGCAAACTGTTCTCTCGTTCCAAGAAACGGGGAAACATGCAACGCGTCATGGAACTCTTCCATTATTTCGGTGCTCCGGATACGGTGCTCTACGAGGCCCATGCACATATCGGTTCCGACAAACTGCCTGGCATCATCAAAAGCATGCGGGAATGCATTCTTGCGCATGGAGGAGAGATCCATTTCAATTTACGAATTGACGATTTACGATTTAACGATTTCATTCAATCAAAAACTCCTATTATCTTGGCCATCGGCCATTCGGCACATGATACCTATCGAATGTTAGCCGCTGAAGGTGTGACGTTAGAGACGAAGGGTTTTGCGATGGGTGTTCGTGCGGAACATCCGCAGGCGCTTATCAACAAACTCATGTACCATCTTAAGCCATCAGCCATCAGCCGTCAGGATTCAGAACTTATTGAGTACGTCGGCAATGCCTCCTACTCGCTTGTGACGCAAGTGGATGGACGAGGCGTCTATTCGTTCTGTATGTGTCCCGGTGGACATATCGTGCCTGCAGGAAGCGAAGCAGGCAGTTGTGTGGTGAACGGAATGTCCGCTTCTCATCGTAACTCGCCTTATGCCAATTCCGGTATGGTGGTGCAGATCAATCCGGAGGATATACCGGGCGATGATCCCTTACGTGGATTAGCGTTTCAGGAAGAACTGGAGCGGCTTGCATGGGAGCAGTCAGCCATCAGCCGTCAGCAGTCAGCCATCAGCCATCAGCTGTCAGCGGTGGCACCGGCGCAGAGGTTGCGGGATTTTGTGGAGGGGAGAACAAGCAAGGATCTGCCGAAATGCAGTTACTTGCCGGGTATCGTGCCGAGTCGGTTAGACCAATGGTTACCGGCACATATAGGCAAACGCTTACAGCAAGGATTCCGCGATTTTGATCGCAAGTATCCGGGATTTCTGACGAATGATGCCGTAATATTAGGTGTAGAAAGCCGAAGCAGCAGTGCCGTGCGCATTCCACGTGATCCGGAGACGCTGCAGTCGCTAAGCACACCGAACCTCTATCCTTGCGGTGAAGGAGCCGGTTATGCCGGCGGTATCACAAGCAGTGCTTTAGATGGCATCAACGCCGCGTTAAAAATCGCTGAACAATAAACAAGGCCCGCTTTCGCGAGCCTTCGTTTTGTTCTGGAAGTAAGGTTCTCGGGAGATGGTCCCGTGATGATCCTGTTCCAAACAGTACCTTAGAGTTGTGCACCAAGAGCGTTGTAACGAACACCATTCTTCAAGATGATCAGTTGACCGTTCTCGAAGGTCTTAACAGTCTTAACGTCAGCATTGGTGTTCTCGATAGCTTGGCTATCACCAATCTCAATTTTGTGGAGGATATAACCACCAGCGGTCTCACGAACAATAACTTCATTCGACATAGCCATCAACTCAATAGGATAAGCGTCGGTCTCATTGTCCTTGCCCGGAAGAGCAGAAGCGATACCGGCTGCATCCGGATTAACAGCTACAGCACCTGTGAAAGCAGTACCCTTGTCGCTGTCTTTAAATTGAGCACCGGTGCTACCCTTGGAGTTTACCCAAAGAACGATTCTTGCACCTACCGGTACATTCGAGAAAACAACGTCACGTTGGTTACCATCCATCTGGATTTTACCCTTAGCGTTACTCTCGGTGATGTAGTATACCTTGAAAGCGGTCTTTACTGCCGAGTTCTTGTACGTGAACTTAATGTTCGGCAATTGAGCGATAGACAACTCTACGGCCTCACCTTCATTGTTCTTTACCTCGAAATAGCTCTTAGAAGCGTTGTCGGTAATAGTACCATTAACTACAGTCAAATCTGCCTCAGCGAAGTTCATCGCTGCGAGGTCATAAACCTGTGCGTTAATTGTCATAGCTGCAGCAACGGCAGCTGCGAAGAGAAAAAATTTCTTCATAATTGTTGAGTTTTTAAAATTGTTAATATAAATGGTTAATAAGGATTAATCATTCCGCTGCATCAGGATCTTTCCCGTTGTAGAGGACATTTTTAATCTTTTTATATTCTGTAATAGGCATGGGTTTGGGGTTGATCATACAGTTCACAAACTTGATGTCTTCCGCCCATTCCATCTTGATACCGTTCTTATTGCCGATCACGGTCACCTGGTCAAAAAGGATGTTATGAACCGGTTTTCCCTTCAGTCCCT
The DNA here is from genome assembly GCA_946403315.1 of uncultured Bacteroidales bacterium. Taxonomy (GTDB): domain Bacteria; phylum Bacteroidota; class Bacteroidia; order Bacteroidales; family Paludibacteraceae; genus Colicola. The sequence goes on from CAMIZK010000003.1 coordinate 2,561, forward strand.
GAATATCCACCGCCTGCTTCGATCCTACACAGGTGATATTGCGGAATGTGATATTCGACCAATCGGGGAAGAACGTCTCCTTGTTATCCTTGTCGGTTGCACTGACGCCGGCTCCTTTATCCGCATAACCGGACTGAATCAGGAATGCAGCCTCCACGATATCCTTCATGATAATATCATAGCAGTAGATATCTTCGCACCAACCACCACGACCCGGCGCTGATTTGAAACGGCAACCGATCTCCGTGCCTTCGAAACGGCAGTCTTTGACTACCAGCCGCTGCATACCGCCACTGAACTCGGAACCGATCACGAATCCACCATGCGCATGGTAAACGGTATCGTTGCAAATCAGGAAATCACGTTGCGGTCCGGCATCTACACCTTTCTGACCCACACCGCCTTTCATACAGATACCGTCGTCACCGCAAGAGATATTACAGTTCACGATCAGAGCCACCTGCACATTTCCCGGATCCATCGCGTCACCGTTCTGCGCCCAATGCGGACAACGGATGTTCACTCCATCGATGATCAGGTTCCGGATACGCGTCGGCACCAAGTGGAACTTAGGGGAGTTCAACAAATGCACATGCTCCACCAGCACGTTCTTCGAATCGGTGATATTCACCAGATGCGGTCGCATCTTCTCTTGGATAATCGCATCCGAAGCGATATTGGGCACGTTATACTCCTTCTTGAGACCAAACGGATACCAGATCTTCCAATTCTTACTGTTACCATCTGGCAGCACTTTACCACCCATCGCCAGCAATTCTTCCCATTGCTCTTCGCTCACTTTCTTCTGCTTCACCGGACGCCAGTAGATTCCCTGTCCGTCCAGCGTTCCGTAACCGGTAATAGCTACATTCTCCAGTTTCGAACCATAGACGCAAGCGTGACATTTCTTACTTCCGTCACGAAGCGTATCGGATTTCTGCACATACAGCTCCTTGTTGTTCGAGAAGAGAATCGTTGCCTGATCTTCCAAGTGCAGATCGAAGTTACTGATCAACTTAATCGGACCGGTCAACCATGTTCCGTTCGGCACGATGAGGTGTCCGCCACCTTGTTTCTTAAGATGCTTGAGAGCCGCTTCAAAAGCTTCAGAACAATCCGTAACACCGTCACCTACGGCACCGAAATCGGTTAAGGTCACCGTATAATCGGGTATCACGACTTCTTGCACTTCTTCCACTGCACACGGCAAGTTGGTATAATAGTGCGAGTACTTCGTCTGCGCCATAGCCGCTACGCTGACCAGCGCCAAGATAGAAAGCATCAGTTTTTTCATAATTGCCAATTTTTATGTTCTTAGAACAAATCCTGTACCAAACTGTTGAGGTAGACCTCTAAGTTGGTATAATTCTTATCCAGCGTATAAGTTTTTCCGTCAGCGGATGCATTTTTATCCAAGCCATGCTCATCCTCCCATGCGTCCGGCATACCATCCAAATCGGTATCGTAGTCATCGGCACGATGGGTCTCAGCAATAGCAGGATATCCTCCTACGTCCGAAGGAGAATCAATCAGTCCCTTCGTAGAACCGTTCGAACCGGTATAGGTATAACTGCCATTCCGCACCTCATTGACGATACGGGCATCAATCGCATCTCTGTGATGGGAACAACCGGCCTTCGTCAGCACGGTCTCAAAAGCCGCTTCAGCACTTTGTTCGTTTTCCAATGCGGTCAACCCCTCTGTCCAACGCGCCGTCGCTTTGACGTTACTGCCGGTTTGTGTAGAACCCTTCCAGTTATCCGAAGTCACGTCTGCATAACCGTACATATAGTTCCCTTCCAACCAGAACTTACCCGGTATCAATGTGTGCCCATCGGAGCAGAATTCACAACTGACGGTCGGATCTACCAATCGGTTCTTTTTACTCGTAACCGGGCCGTACTTGTAGTAGTTGTTCACCATATTGATTTTACGCGCCTGCGTGTAACCTTCGCCACCATAAGTGGAGTTACCTCCCCAGTTATATACTACGTTATTGACATAGTCTATCGGGCCGAAACAGGTGTTGTTCACATACGAATGGTCAAATCTCGGATTACGGCTGTCGTGGTGCGCCAGCAGGTTATGATGGAACGACGCATTCTTGCCTCCCCAGATACCTCCGTAGCCGTGGTTGCCCTTCACGTGCACCGACCGACGCAGACTCTCTGTGATAAAACAATACTGCAACGTAAAATCGTTATTGCCGTAACAACTCACGCACTCGTCCGTACTCCAAGAGAATGAGCAGTGGTCCACGATGATGTTCGAATGGTCATTGATAGACAACGCATCGCCTTCCACTTTGTTCTGGTCTCCCATGCGGAAACGCAGAAAACGAATGATCACATTGCTGGCTTTTACCACCACCGGATAACCTGCGATACAGATACCGTCACCCGGTGCCGTCTGACCGGCGATGGTGAGGTTTCCGGCGGTTACTTCCAGTTGGCTGGTCAGGTTGATCGTTCCGGACACATCGAACACCACTGTCCGAGTACCATCCATCTGCAACGCCTTACGCAAGGTACCAACCATTGGTTGACCGGTGGACTTATCTCGTGCATCCTCCAACGTAGTCACATGCACTACAAGACCTTCACGACCACCCGTCACATATTTACCTCCACCGTCAGCACCCGGAAAAGCCGGCACCTTAGTGGTAGGCTTCGGTTCATTCTCTCCGCCTCCACAAGCAGGGAGGCAGAGGATGAGACCAAGCAATAACGACGACGCTATTTTAATATTCGTAGTCATTCCAAAGGGTTCCGTTCGATGCGGAAATATTCACATCGAAAATCGGCCAGTATTGATGCATATCAATGTTCGTGCCCGGTTTGAAGAGATACCAGTTCTCCGTTGTGATCACCGGCACTTCATCCTTATCAAAGAACGACTTAACTACCCAACCGTTCTCTTTGTCAAACTCAGCCGGGCGGGTTGCATCGAGGTCCAAACCAATGAAACGGTCAAACACATAAGCGGCACCGTTCTGCGCAAAATCATCGTTACGCGTATAGTGGAAATATACGGAATCCGGACGACCTGCATAAGCACCTGTACCTGCCTGCAAGTCATACACAGCTGCCTGCGCTGCTTCCAAACGCTCCTTCAGGATACCCCAACGCATCAAGTCATACTTACGGAGGTTCTCTCCGCAGAACTCAAACGCACGCTCATTCACGATATTCTCAAAAGTAACGGGTACGGAAGGCAGGCCTGCACGCGCACGTACCTTATCCATACAATCCTGTGCGGAGATACCGTACAACTCACTCGGTGCATTGCCTTCTTTCGAACCAATCGCCGCCTCAGCAAACATCATCAGCACATCCGTATAACGCAGCACCGGCATATCGATACAGTCCTCATTGGACGAGTAACTACGAGCCATCCATTCTACACGCAGCTTACCGAGGTACATCTGACTTGCATTCGATTGTTTTTGATATACCTTCTTATCCGTTGCAGCAACCCCCGGGAAGACTACGTCTGTATAAGACGATCCGGTACCTTCACCGTTATCGTACTCCCAGGTCCAAGGAAGAATCGTAATATCACGACGTTTGTCCGCTTTGTCGTACGCATAATAGAACGTCGGCACAATCTCGATCATAGCTTGCGTCTTGGCATTGTTGTTGTTTCCGGCACCGTAGGAGATGGTGTTGATCAATGCGCCGGCACAGTTGGTAGACATCTTGTTGCCTGTCAACGCCAGTACTTGGCCACGAGCACCGTCCAGGAACGGCAATGCCCATATCCACTCCGATTTCGAATAGTCGGTCACATCTTGACACAGATCTTTGAACACATCCTCAAACTTCGGTTTGAACTTATAATCCTCTTGTTTGATGATCTGCGCACAAGCCCATACAGCCTCTTGATAGAGTTCCTGACGCTTATCCGGATCTTTCACATTATACTGAATGGAGCAAGCGGAAGTACCACCTTCTGTGAACACATCCGGACGCATAGCCAAACCGGCATACATCAAGTCCAAACGAGCCAGCAAACCGAATGCCAATGCCTTACTCGGACGACCGGTGTAGTTAGATGCGCTACCCGGACATTGAGCAGACCACGGCATCAGACGCGCTGCCTCTTTGAGGTCAAGACGCAACTGCTCATACACCACGTTACGATCCTGCTTCTTAGTGTACAACACCTCCGGGTTATATCCGTTGAAACTCTCAAAACTTGCCGGTACGTCACCCCATAACTTAACCATCTCCAGATAGCAGAAGGCACGAAGGGTTAACGCTTCACCTAACAGGTACTTGAACGTTGCATCCGTGGTGTCGGAGTGTTGACGGATTCCGTCCACTACAACATTCGCACGCTCGATCGCTGAGTTCAGATAAGCCCAAGGATCCTTACCGTTGGACGTTGAGAGGTTACCCGTACCACCGGTCATGTTATAGGCCGCATATTCGGCATCCTCCGACTTCGAACAGTGCTCGATATCGGTGTTCAGTGCTACATAACCACCGCAAAGACGGTTACGGAACGACTTATCCTCGCCGAAACAGTTGTAGATAGCACCAATAGCTTGTTGGGTCAGGTCAGCTGACTTGAACACCGCTTCATCCATTGCCGAAGGAGACTCTGTCTCGAAGAATCCCTTCTCGCAGGCTACCAAAGTAAGTGCAAGTGCACCTAAAATGAAATATTTTGCTTTCATAATAATGTATATTTACGATGGTTAGAATTGGATATTTAAACCTACATTGATACCGCGGCTCTTCGGATAGGCGGAGAAGTCCACACCCGGAGTCAACGGGTTCTTGCTCGAACGCGTATCTACTTCCGGATCCAAACCGCTGTACTTCGTTGCGCAGAAGAGATTCGTACCCTGTACATACACGCGGATATTGCTGATCACTTTCGTCTTCTCCATCCATACTTTCGGCAGCGAGTAACCGAGTGTCAACTGGTTCAAACGCAGGAAAGAACCGTCCTCCATGCATTGGTCTGTTACCAGATAATGCGACATAATCGGACTGTACGTGTTCGCACCCTTGTCGATATTGAACTGGTCAATCTGCTGTGCAAAAGCAGTATAAGCGTCACCGAACATCAGTGCACTGGTTGCATAATAATCCGGCATGTACTGACCTTGATTCGAATAGAGCGAATAGCGGTTGTTGAAACTCATATCGGTAATCAAGTTACGCATCTTCGTCTTCTCCGTTACCGTTGTGTACTCCATCTTGGAAAGGTTCAAAATCTGGTTGCCGAAAGCAAATGTGAAGTTGGCAGCTAAGTCAAACTTACCCCATTTGTCTCCGCCGATATTGAAGTTGATATTGAAACCACCGCTGTGCGTCGGAACCGTGTTACCCAAGATCACTTTATCCTTCTCGTCAATCACACCGTCGCCGTTCTGGTCTTTGAACTTAATCGATCCCGGAACCGGCTTGTTGCTCAAGAATCCGTCTCCGTAGTTAGGTACACCCGCTGCCAAGCCCCACGAATGGGTGGATGTCGCATAACTCTGGAAATCCGTAGCGGTATAATAACCATCGGTCTCATAACCCAACACGTTACCTACCGGTTGTCCTACCTCCAGCAGGAACTCAGCCGTGGTCAGGTACTCCGAAGAACCGAAGCAACTGGTCTGCGCCAACATCTTGGTCATGTTACCCAGATCTTCTACGCGCGTCTTGTTGAACGAGATATTGGCGTCCACACTCAAGTTATAACTCAGACTCTTCGATTTCTTATCCAGGATGATACCCTTAATGGAGAACTCCATACCCATATTTCGGGTAGAGCCGATATTCTGATATTGATAGTTATAACGCGCCGGCATGTTTTGACGAATGATCAGATCCTTGGTCGTGTTCCAATACAGATCAATCGTACCGGTCAAACGCTCGTTGAAGAAACCATAATCGATACCGAAGTTACGGGTAATCGTCGTCTCCCATTTCAGATTCGGGTTAGCCGCAATCTTCTCGCTACCGCCTACTACCAAGATGTTACTCGTTCCCGTTCCCATATCGAAATAGGTCATCTGCTGCGACAGGAAATCCGGGTGAAGATATCCCAGATCCACATTGTTGTTACCGGCCACACCGACAGACAGACGCAGTTTCAAGTTACTCAACCAACTTGCTGCATCTTCCATCCATTCTTCGTCCGACATACGCCAAGCAACCGCACCCGAAGGGAAGTAACCCCATTGGTGACCCTTCACGAAACGAGTCGAACAGTCGGCACGGAACGTACCGGTGATATAATAACGTCCTTTATAATCATAGTTAGCACGTGCCAGGAATGATAACTGGTTATCACGCGGATTGATATAGTTTGTAAACTCGGAATAAGCTGCCTGACCCAAGTAATTGAAGATCTCACCTGTCAACGCATCGTAGCTTCCCTTATAACCAAAACCTAATTCCGTCTGCGTAGATCCCTTACGAATCACTGTCTCTTCACCTACCAAAACACTTACGTTATGGTTGTTGGCAAAGGTCTGCTTCCATTCCAAGGTGTTGTGGTTCGTCAAGGTCGTTGCGTATTGATCAGTTACCTCAATCTGCGCCGTTCCGCCAGCGATTCCCGGACGACCGGTGTTACGGGAGAAATAGGTAGTCGGACCGTAGTAACGGTTCGTGCGAATATGACGGCTCTCGTAACCTAAGTCCACACGTGCCGTGAAGTGTTTCGCAAACTTATAACTCATGTAACCCTGGATATTCCATTTCTTATCCATCTTGAGCTTGTAGTTATCACGAATCGTCGTGATCGGGTCATACAGCGAACCGAAGGTCTCATCCTCATCTCCTGTTCCGTCATCTTTCGAAAGCAAGGTCGTAGGAGTATAAACCACGCAGTTACGCAGACGGCTCTCCGTCGAGGTACCGTTATCCTTAATAGCGTTCGAACCCGAGCCTAACACATCCGTTTGCGTATAACGGGTAGTGAAACCGATTGTGAAGTTCTTAAACGGTTTGAACTTCGCCTTTCCCGAGATATTATTACGGGTGTAGTTCGACTGCTCCATGATCGCCTTGTCGTCAATGCGGTTGTAAGAAAGCGTAAAGTTCGCATTCTTGTTACCACCGCTCAGACTAACCGATTGATTCGAGTTGAAACCCGTACGGCCGAAAGTACGATCCTGCCAATCGACAAAATCGTGCAATGTACGGTCATCGTACTGATCCAGCAACGTAGCGATCGGAGTGGTCTCAATCTCTGCCGGATCTTTATACTTTGTACTATTGTACAACGGATCGAAATAAGCGTAGAACTGACCACGCAAATCGGAGTTACCCGGATCGGTGGTGTTGTACTTCATCGAAGCCCATTCATACTGCATCAACGCGAAATCACGGGGATCCATTACATCGTATTTCTTGGCAATCTTCTTCCATCCGATAAAACCCGAATAGTCCACATGGAACGACATCTTGTCATCGTCGGAATCAGCATCCTTCGTAGTAATGATGATAACGCCGTTAGCACCCTGCGCACCGTAGATAGCCGTAGCCGCAGCGTCTTTCAACACGTCCATCGAAGCAATATCACTCGGCGCGATATCAGAAATCGAACTAACCGGCATACCGTCCACGATATACAACGGGTCGTTGCTTTGCGTCAACGAGGTACCGCCACGAACACGGATCTTCACATCGGCATCCGGACTTCCTTCCGTATTGATAACCGAAACACCGGCTAACTTTCCTTGCAATGCCTCACTGGCAGATGCAACCGGAATGTCCTTGATCTGGTCTGCACTTACCGAAGCGACGGAAGTAACCACATCGCGTTTCTTGGTCGTTCCGTAACCGGTAACGACTACTTCTTCCAGGATCTCGCTTTCATCAGCAAGCACTACATTCATCACATCGCCCGTGATTGCCAACTCCTGCGTCTTCATTCCGACGTAAGAGAAAACCAACACTTTCGCATCTTCCGGCACATCGAGCGTATAATTACCGTCGAAATCCGTTACGGTACCGATTGTGGTACCCTGAACCATGATGGTGGCCGAGATAACCGTCTCACCCGTCTGGTCCGTCACTGTTCCGCTGATCACACGTGCCTGAACAGCCATGCCGACAAACAGCATCGCACTGAGCACCATGGTACGGAATACACTGAGATTCAGTTTCATAAAGAGTTTTTTTTGTATTTGATTTGTTGTTAAATGAGTTTGCTTGTTCATTTTCGGTGCAAAGGTACACATAAAACACTATTCCTATGTGGAAAAATTGACGTAAATTGTGCACATATACACTTTTTTGCTAACTAAACTTTGCAAATCTTAAATCTTCAATCTAAAATCTTAAATCAAAAACCTAAAATGCTTCTGCATAATTGCATCCTTCCCTCCAGCGGGAACAACCATACCGCGTGTTACCGCGTATCACCAAACCTTGCCGGCACACCGGACAAAGCATACCGGCCTTATTGCTCTTCACATCCCGTACCACGCCGGTCGTCATCTCCTTCAACTCATTCAGGAAATCCTGCGCCGTATATTCGCCGCGTTCGATCTCCCGCAATTTCTTCTCCCAAAGACCCGTCAACTCCGCCGATTTCAGCAGCGGCGAGATGATCGTGTGTATCAAATCGATACCGATATCCGTCGCACGCAGACTCTTGCCCTGCTTCACGATATACTTGCGCTGATACAGTTTCTCGATAATCGCAGCACGCGTAGAAGGTCTGCCGATACCGTTTTCCTTCATCGCATCCCGCAACTCCTCGTTCTCCACCGTCTTACCGGCTGTCTCCATGGCACGCAATAAAGTTGCCTCGGTATAATATTTCGGCGGTGTGGTCGTCTTCTCTTTCAGTACCGGCACATGCTCCCCGCTCTCGCCTTTCACAAAAGCCGGCAGACCCTTCGCATTTTCATCATTCGCATCATTCTCATCATTGAGTTCGCTTTGCGAACGCTCATTCTCAAACACAACCCGCCATCCCGGCTTGATCACCTCTCGACCGGTCACCTTAAAATCGATCTCACCGGCCTTGGCCAGCACCGTCGTGTTGCTCACCTCGCACTCGGGATAGAAAACGGCAATGAAATGCAGTGCCACCAGATCATACACTTTCTTCTCGTCTGCCGTCATTCCATCCGGCCGTTGGCCCGTAGGAATAATGGCATGGTGGTCCGTCACCTTGCTGTTGTCAAAAACCTTCTTCGACTTGGGCAGCTTCGCGCCGATCAGCGGTGCTACAGACGGAAAATAATCCTTGATCCCGTTCAGCGTTCCCGGCACCTTCGGATAGATATCGTCACTCAGATAAGTCGTATCCACACGGGGATAGGTCGTCAGCCGTTTCTCATACAGCGACTGTATCAACTGCAGCGTCTGCTCTGCAGAAAAACCATACTTCTTATTGCAATCGACTTGCAGCGATGTCAGATCATACAGCTTCGGCGCATACTCCAGACCCTTCTTCTTCTCCACACTCGTGATCGTCAGCAACTCATCCTTGATACTGTCCACCAGCGCCTGACCCTGCTCTTCACTCGTGATCGCATACTCCCCGTCCTCCACCGGAATCTGGGCACTGAACAGCGTATCCCGGTAATTGGTTTTCAACTCCCAATAGGTCTTCGGCACAAAATGCTCGATCTCCGCCTGCCGTTTTACCACCAGCGCCAGCGTCGGCGTCTGCACACGGCCTACCGATAACACCTGCCGGTTCTTTCCCGTGCCTTTCGCGTACCTTATAGTATACGCACGCGTAGCGTTCATGCCTAACAGCCAATCGCCGATCGCACGCATCAACCCTGCTTCGTACAGATGCTGGTATTCCGATTGGTCTTTCAGCTTCTGAAAACCGTCCTTGATCGCTTCTTCTGTCAATGAGTTCACCCACAGACGTTTCACCGGACACTTGCATCCAGCCTGCTGATACACCCAGCGCTGGATCAACTCTCCTTCCTGACCCGCATCACCGCAGTTAATCACCTCATCGGCTTGCTCGATCAGATTCTTGATGACATTGAACTGCTTATGCACCCCTTCGTCACCACTCACCTTAATCGAAAAACGCTGCGGAATCATCGGCAGTGAACTCAGGTTCCACCCTTTCCACTGCTCCGTATATTCGTGTGGATCCAACAGTGCACAGAGATGACCGAAGGTCCAGGTCACCCAGTACCCGTTTCCTTCAAAATATCCGTCGCAGCGTTTGTTGGCACCCAACACATTCGCAATATACGCTCCGACAGACGGTTTCTCTGCTACACAAACGATCATTTTTTCTTACCGTATCCGTAGCCGTAACCGTAACCGGTTCTGCTGGTTTTCACGCCATTCAGCACGCATGCCACGTTATGCATCCGTTTCTGCTCGATCACATCGTTGATATAGTCCACCATCTCACTCGGCGTGTACTTGTACCGAACCACAAACAATGTCACATCCGCCACACGGTCCAGCTGATACGTATCACTTACCAAAGCCACCGGCGCCGTATCCACGATGATATAATCGTACCGCTTGCGTAACTCTTCAAACAACTGATCCACCCGCTCCGTCTGCAGTAACTCAGCCGGATTCGGCGGAATCACACCGCAAGGAATCAGATCCAAATTCTTATGCTCGCCGCTCGGAACGATGATATCGTCCAGCTCCACTTCCGGTTCTGCCAAGTAATCCGTCAGATGGCCCTTCGTGTTCAAATTGAAATAGGTTGCTAACATCGGTTTGCGGATATCCATGCCTACCAGCACCACTTTCTTTCCCAACATCGCCAGCGACAGCGCCGTGTTACTCGATACGTACGACTTACCGTCACCGTTGATGCAACTCGTCACCAGCACCACCGGACTCTTCGTATTCGCCGGAATGACGAACTTCAGGTTCGTACGAATCAGTCGGAACAACTCCGCCGATACCGTTGCCTCGCCTTCATGGATCGCGATATGCACATTACGGGAGTTCTTCACCAGATGACCTAACAGCGGTGCTTTCACATTCCGCTCAAACTCCTTCTCATCATCGATCTTGTTGTTAAACAACTTTCTCACATAGATCAAACCGGCCGGGAAAAGCAACCCCAGGATGAAACAGAGGAATAAGGTCTTCCGCATCTTCGGTGTCTGACTCAACACATCTTTCTCCGGCATATCGATGATCTTCGCCGGCATCGCTGTAGCCGCTAACATCAGCGCGTTCTCTTCGCGTTTCTGGAACAGGTACAGATACAGGCTCTCTTTCATCTGCTGCTGACGAACAACGCGCAGGTACTCCCGCTGCTGCTCCGGCGCATTCCGGATCTGGCTGTTATAACGGCTTTCCTGAATCTCCAGACTGCGTTTACGGATCTGCAGGCTCTCACGAACAGAACCGATCGTCGCAATGATATTCTGCCGCATCGATGCCAGCTGCGCACTCATCTGCTCCAGCACCGGGTTATCCTCCGTTGCGGTTCGCTGGATACGCATCCGTTGCAACTGCAGCGAGTTATACTCGTTCAAACTGCCCGCCAACGAAGCGTCCGTCACACCGATATTCGAAGGAATCAGGTTCTCCTTCTTCGATGTGTCTTTTAAAAACTCATCCACATATTCGATCAGGCTCAACTGCGTCTCGATCTCCGCCATCTCGCGTTGCTCCACGCTGTTCGCCTGCAGGAACAAACTGGCCTGCGTCTGCAAGTCAGCGATGTTATTCTTCTCCTTGTACGTCGAAACAGCCTCTTCGGCATCGCTCAACTCCTCCGTGATAATATTCAGACGCTCCTCAATAAACGCCGCCGTGTTCGTCGCAATCATATTCTTGTCCATGATCGCGTTCAGGTTATACTGCTCGATCAACTGGAACAACAATGCCTTATCCCGATCCGGATTCGTCGAAGTGGTCGAAAGCGTAATGATATTCGACTCTTTTTTGTATAACGAGATACCGATTTTCTTGCAATAACCGGCTACTACCAGCTCCTTCCGCTTATGCCCCACACGGTACGTCGTGTCACTGCTCAGCACACGGTTCGCCTGAATCTTCAGCAGGCCCACTTTCGTCTCCACCGGTTCACTGAAATCCGCTACATGGGTCGATGAACTGTTGAACAAGCCTAACTTCACCTTCACCTGATAACCCTCATCGTCCGGATTAACCGTCACCGTAAACGTCTTGTCCTTATTCTCCTGCGTCAGTAACGAATAGTCGATCGTCAACGCCGGGTGCATGAACTCACTTTCCCACTTCCAGCCGCAGCGTTTGGAACAATCGTCCCACAGGTTCAGCACATCCACCGCCTGGTACACCAGACCACGGGAAGACAGTACCGCCACTTCATCCTCGGCAGCCGTGTTCGCCGACAGGCCTAACATCGACAACGAACTGATCGGTGAATCCGTGTCCTTCTGGCGTAACATAATCTTCGCGTCCGTCTTCCACTGAGGCGTCTTACGCAAATTATACAGCACTCCAAGCAGCATCATCACTGCCACACCGATAACAAACCACCATTTGTGGTCCCATGCCACGCGTACCAATTGTTGGATATCGATCTCTTTCTCTTTCCTATTCTTGTTTTCCATAACCATTCGCCTTTCGCCATTACTACTTCAACACCGTCACTACCACCGCCGCCGTGCTGGCCAACGTACCTACAATGCTCACCCACAGACCCGCATTCGTACTGCTTATCACACGCACTTTGTTCGGCGATACATAGACCACATCGTTCTGCTGTAAGTAGAAGAACGGCGAGTTATACAGATCGGCACTGCGTAAGTCAACACGCGTCATCTCTAACTTTCCGTCCACTTCACGCGTCACTAACACATCGTCCCGCTTGCCGTAAGGCGTCAGGTCACCGGCAGCTGCCAATGCCTCCAATAAAGTCAGACGGTCACCCGTCATCGCTACATAGCCCGGACGATTCACCTCACCTAACACCGACACTTTGGCGTTGATCAGGTTCACCTGCACTGACGGATTCACCACTTGCGTCTCCAGCAGCGCACGGATTGCCTCCTGCGCCTCCACACGCGTCAGACCCGCCACGTGAACTGCACCTAACACCGGCATCGTCACATCGCCTTTCTCATCTACGATGTAATATTGCAACATCGGCGTTGTCTGCACCGTTCTCGATCCCGGTGTTGCATAAATCGCCGTCGGTAAATTATACGGAGTCACTGCTTCCTGATCCAAAGCGGACACAAAGATCGTCAACGCATCCCCGTTACGAATCACGGTGTGACTCTTCGCTGTAAACGCTGCGTTCAACGCTTCCGCCTTCGCAGCATCCGCGTCACGCATGTATGTCATTCGCTTCTGCGTCACGCAACCGGCAGCTAACACCGCTACCATTCCCAACGCTAAAATCTGTTTAATTTTCATATTTACCATTTTGCTACTGTATCGTTGTATATATTTTCAGCAATTTCCTGCACGATGATCTGGCATAACTGATCCTGTATATCACTCAGCAATTGACTCGCATCGTACGTCTGATACGCCGAATAGGTCTTGTCAAACGACTCTTCCGGGTAGATATTGTTCGTGAAATGAATCGTCACACGAATCGTTAACTTACCCTCCGTGGCATAACCGTCTTTCGAGATCGCACCCTGCGAGATGTCATACCCCACGATCTCACCTTCTAATTCCAGGTCTCCGCCCTTACTCAAGATCTGCAACCGCGTCTGACGGGAGAACAGGTCCCGTATTCCTTCTGTCAAGGACGGGCTCAAGGTCGGATTCACCATCGCCGCATTGTTCGGAAAATCCGCTATCGAGATCGACTTCGTCGTCTGATAGTTGATATTCGCGCCGTTGAACTTATAACTGATCGAACACCCGTTCATCACCAGCGCGATTCCTAACAATACTATGATTTTTTCAATCTTCAATTTATTATTTTGCTTCTGTCAGCATATAAACTCACTCGGAGGCGTATTTTTGCGAAGGGGTACGCAAAAATCCGTCGAGCATGGGGCGAGTTACTCCGATGAGTTCTATATGCGAACTATAATCCATATTCCTTAATCTTCCGATAAAGCGTCCTTTCCGAGAACCCGAGCTTATCTGCTGCAACCTTCCTGTTTCCGCCGGAAGCCTCCAGCGCTTTTTTGATCAACTCCTTCTCGCTGTCCTCTACCCTTAAACTCGTCTCCACATCCTCCGCATCGTCTGCATCCACATGTTTCCTTGCCGCCATCTCCGGCTGTGCAATCGTAATCGTCGGCTGAGGAGTATCCTCAAGTTCCCGATAACCATTCGCCGATAACCGTTCGCCATGCGTCCCTTGAAGCGATTCCTTAATCGCTTCGATATCCTTCTTGTTCTGCATCACCATGTTATACAGCAGACCGATCTCATGGGAGTAGTCTTTCCCACTCGTCTGCGGCTGGTTACGCAGTATAATGCCCTGCTGGTTCTCACCCTTCGGTAAGTATTTCCGCAGCGTATCGGCATTGATCTGGTGATCCATCTCGATGACACAGATCTGCTCCGCCGTGTTCTTTAACTGACGGATATTGCCGCGCCAGTAACTCTCTTGCAGCAACCGCGTCGCCTCTTCGTTCAACGACAACGGCGGCATCTGGTACCGGTTACAGAAATCCGAAGCGAACTTCCGGAACAGCAACGGTATATCTTCTTTCCGTTCCCGCAATGCCGGCACACGGATCTCCACCGTGTTCAAACGGTAATACAGATCCTCTCTAAACCGTCCGTCATCGATCGCCTGCCGCATATTCAGGTTCGTGGCCGCAACCACACGCACATTCGTCTTCCTTACCTCACTCGAACCCATCCGCAGAAATTCACCCGTCTCCAACACGCGCAACAGTCTTACCTGCGTCTGCAACGGTAACTCTCCCACTTCGTCCAAGAATAACGTACCACCGTCAGCGATCTCGAAATAGCCCTTATGTTCACTCTTCGCGTCCGTAAACGCACCCTTCTCGTGGCCAAAAAGCTCACTGTCGATCGTGCCTTCCGGTATTGCACCGCAGTTCACCGCAAAATACGGACCGTGCTTGCGTGAAGAGAAGACGTGAATGATCTTCGGGAAATGCTCTTTTCCCACACCCGACTCACCGGTAACCAACACACTCAAATCGGTACGAGCTACCTGTACCGCTATCTCTATCCCCCTATTCAGCAACGGACTTTGTCCGATAATGCCGAACCGCTGTTTTATAGCCAATAATTCCTGTTGAGTCATAGTTCTATGACTAAATGTCACACAATTAGTGCGCAAAGATACTGCTTTTTTTCGATATACGCAAATTTAATTGCTTTTTTTGCCAAAAAATTTGCATATATGCAATTTTTGTTGTACCTTTGCACCCGATTTTGGAAAATACGCCAAAAACGGTACATGGTAAATGAATAAATTGTAAATATTATTATGAGTACTTTTATTACTGTTTTAATCATTATTGCCGCTATCTTGCTGATCCTGCTGGTATTGGTACAGAATAGTAAAGGTGGAGGTCTGGCTTCCGGCTTTTCGAGCGGAAACCAGGTGATGGGTGCGCCGAAAACAGCTGACTTCTTGGAGAAAGCTACCTGGACGCTCATCGGTATCATCGTCTTCCTCAGCATTGTGGCTGTTGCGTTCACCAAGAAGAGCAACAAATCCAACGATGCTGACGCAGAGGACGCTCGCCAAGAGCAAATCATCGACGCTGATGAGGCTATCGACGAAGACGCTACTCTTCCGGAGGACACCCTTCCGTTCGAAGAAGGTGCTACGGAGAACGAAGACTAATCTTCCCTCCTTTCTAAGGCAATCAAAAAAAACAGGCAACGCAAGTTGTCTGTTTTTTTTATTCGTCCTTCCGCGCGTAACTAATAACGTTTACGCACGTACGCGAAGAAGGGAATTACTCAATTCATCCCTCATTATGCTCAATCGTAAAATTATGGAAGGCACCAAGTACCTGCAAATAAAGAGGATGATCATTCCGCAAGAGAATACTGGAAAGATAGCGTACATTATCTATCATCATCCCTTCGGTATGTAACGTAAAAGATTCACTTTCTTCGAATGAATAAAACCAAGCACGGAACAACCTATCGCGAGAGGCTTGTCGTCCATCTGCCGTATCGCAGATATACAACATAACCGCTTCTTCATGGGCAAAGAACTCCTCAATGATCACCTTTACTGTCTCTGATATATCATCATCCTTTCGTCCTTTCTTACCGGACGTTTTGGTTAAAAAGAACTGATACACGCCCTCATCAAAGAATGACACATCCGCAACAAAACTGGCTGTATATGAAATCCCGTGCTTTGTTGTAAAAGCAAAAACACTATCATCAACTTGCTTAACGCGATAAGGAGCTCGCAAGTTTATCTTATCAGCAGAGATGAAAATCATTGCGCAACTTGCATTTCAGGATGGTTTGCCATCAACTCACGGATATGAGCTTCCCAAATCTTCCTCATACCCACCATCTTACGCAGAGCTTCCAAACGCTCCTCTTCTGTTTTATAAACAACTGCTTTCATAGTAATGTTCCTTTCCTTTTTACCTTTGACGCTGCAAAGGTACAACTTTTTTTTGACATACGCAAGAGACAAAAGAAAAAAGTCGAAAGAAAAAAGGTTTTTGCTCCATTTTTGGTCATTTTGGACTAACACACACAATCAAAGGCAGCCCGTAAGCTGCCTTTGATTCTTTCGTCCTTCCGCGCGTAACTAATAACGTTTACGCACGTACGCGAAGAAGGGAATTACTCAATGTCACCACTAGTATCATCGTTTCCTTGCATGATACTATTGTTCTGTACCCCCATTAAGTTCTCTGCCTTAATCGGAGCTACCTCTGTAATTGGTTCCTTATACATTTTTTTCATAATTCTCAAATTTCGGTGCAAAGGTACGGCAAATTTTTGACATATGCAAATTTTTGCCGTACTTTTTACCGATTTTGTGTTATTTTACTAATCTTCCCGTTGCGTCGAACATCTTCTCGCCACGGATGATGAACAACTGACCGTCGATCATCACCTTAACCGGTTGTTCACTTTCGGAGAGGTTATCAATGTCGGTTACAACAGCCGGAGCCTCATAACCTACAGTCATACGGCGACGCGGTGCACCACTCGTATTATTAGCCTCTAACGATTCCAATGTGCGAATGATCGTCATGTCGAAGTAAGCGTAACCAGCAGTCATGGTGTTGTTGTATGCAGTGTAGAGGTGGTTGTTCTTTACAACAGCATAGTCGTCACCATTCGGAACATCTACGCGTACCGGATCAGTACCGAGGTAACCTACCATACCACGCGTTCCGTCTGCACTATGATCAGCCGCAGCCTCAGTAGCAGCATCACCCTCGTTAACAACGAGCAGAGCATTGTCATTTGCTACAAAGAAGTACGGATAACCTGCCTTCAGTTCGTCAACCGAGATAAACTCAATGCCCAACGAATAAGTCTGGTTCGGAACAAAGAAGTCTGCACCATGGAACATCTTCACGTTATAAGCCGTCGTGAATGTACCCATACGACCCGGAGTCAACGTACGCATGTTTTGACCCTTGATGAACTCAACCTTAAAGATGTTCAAAGTAGATGCTGTGTATTCCTCGTTTTGATATATTTCAGAAGAGATGACTACTTCACCTGCCGGCACGTAGATACCCTTTGCGTTTACATGAGTCTGGTCACCACTCTTGTAAGTCGTACGCTCACCGTTAACCAGCAAGTAGCGAACCGGACGTGGAGCATTACCCGTGTTCGAGAATTCTACATTTACGAAACCGGGAACGTCAGTAATGAACTTAATCGTAGATGCCTGAGTATAACCGCCCTTGTCGACACGAATACCTTTAACTACCAATGCCTGTGAATTGAATGTTACCGGGTTATTAACAACATTCTCAACATTAGCTAACAGCAACTCTTCTGTACTAACCAAAGCCGCATTAGTAGTATTATTGATTAACGCATTTGCGAAATTCCAAACAATACTATTGTCAATACTTACTTGGCTATACTCTGCAATCACCTCAACTTGGCAGGTTGCAACCAAAGCATTGTTGTTATTCAGTTTTACCTGAACGGTTACAGTACCGGCAGCGATACCGGTAACAGCACCTGTCGTAGCGTTGATAGAAGCCACTTCTTTATTCGGATCATCAAGAATACTCCACTCTTGCGCAGATACATAAGCCTCTGCAGAAGGCAGAATAGTCATCACCGGAGTAACTACTGCATCTACTGCCACTGTAAGATCCGCCAAAGACACACCTGTTACCGCAGGACGACGATAAACCTCGAACGAAGCAATGCGGCATGCGCTACCATTGTAGTTCAATGTCAGTTGAGTTGCACCAACAAAGTCGGCCGGAACATTTATTTCGTCAACCTCATTCGCATTATTACCGAAGATATTCACACTATGACTATTGTCGTCCTTAAGTGTCAACTTCTTGCCGGAATCCGAAACAATATTGTAACGGATCACATCACCAGCCTTCAGCGGGCATCCAAGATCCATTGTCAGTACACCATAGCTACTTTGCGTCATAAAGGCAGTTACACCATCAACACCTGAATTATCAATATAGATATTCTGATAATTACCGCTACTGCTGGTTACGGATGCTGTTAAATCACCACCTACCAAAGTAGAGAGATAATTATCCGTTGTCATCGCAGCACTTGCCGGGAAGCTTGTTCCATTCTCGAAGATATATACACCACTTGCGCGGGTAGCGACCTCGAACTTGTAAACCGTACCGGATGTTACACAATCATCATATTGTGCATAGAGAGTTACGGTAGTAGCCGTCGGTGTGTACGGATTAGCAACCATGTTATTGCCTTCCTGATCCAAAGCCCAGCCTACAAAGTAGAAGTCTCCATCCTTACGAGCGTTCGGCAATTGAGTTGCACCAATAGCAGGAACGACAACCGAAGTCTCGTCACCAATCTTACCATTATTACCATTCAAGGTAATTTGTGCAGGACGGTCAATGCTGAGGGTCTTGATCGTATTGGCACTATTCGAGCGCTTGATGTATATCACCTCTGCGCCAATCAACGGAGAACCTGTCGCCACTGTAACTTTATAGTTACTTGAAGCAACGCTTGTGCCACTCATGTTGTCTTTATAGAAGTTCAAATTCTTATTTGAAGAAGATGTATAAGAAATAATATCACCTACTTGCAGCGGACACTCCACTTCAAGACGAACATAGTAGTTACTGCTTGTACCGAACTTACAATCTCCGTCAGTTACTGCAATCGATTGACCGGTAGAATTAGATGTCGTTCCGACAAATGCCTTACCACCAGTAATGTCTGCGTCAGAAGAAGGAATCTCAACCATTTCATTGTCTTGCCCCTTTTGAACTGCGTAAGATGTCGAGATGTTCTTGAACTCAAGGCTGAACAGATTACCTACAGCAGGACAATCAGGTGCTACGGTAATAGTCTTCTCAACCAATGCAGGCGTGTTGCAATAAATCGAACCATCACCGACTACGGTTGCGGTAATCTTCGTCGTACCTTTCTTGAGGTAGTTAATAGTGATGTTCACACCATCGTTCGAAACAGAAGCCACGGTCGGGTCGCTACTTGTAACTTCCAAACCTGCTGCATAGTTCGTGGTTACAGAAGCGCTACCATTACCACCCTTTACACCATCAGTCGGCTCTACGTTCCATTCAATGGTCGAAGGAGTACAAGGAGCTGCTACCGTTACTGCACAGGTTGCATAGATGGTGTTATCATCTTGCGAACGTGCAATAATGTTCACCGGGCCGCCGGAAGCCTCGCCGGTTACTACACCGCCAGCAACACTTGCGATGTCAGCATTCTCGCTCTCCCAAACGATAGTCGGGTTCGAAGCGTTAGCCGGAGTAACCTCAGCAGTCAGTGTGAATTGAGCTCCCTCTGCAATCTCCTTGCTGGAAATAGCAGTCGTACCTTCTTTCAGAACTATGCTCTCAACCGGAACCCACGGAGTGATTTCAATTGCCTTAACGGAACCATCTCCACTTGATTGGTTAGAAACTAACTCATACAGAGCAGGGCTGTTTGAGCCATTGAATGTAATGTAATTAGTTTCATCACCGGATTTAGGCATGTTTCCGCTAAATACCTCAACACCATTACGATAAACCTTTATGGAGCGTGCATTACCACTAACACCGCTTGTTAGCTTAATGGACTGAGCAGCTCCCAAGAAGAAGTAAATACGGTTCTTACCTGTAGCCTCACGGCTATAGTCCTCGCCATCCGAATCCTTATGGTTGCGTGCATAGATCCAACCTTTCTTTGAATCTGATGTGCTGAAACTATTTCCAGTCTTTACATAAGATTCTTCACCTGCAAACGTCGAACCTAAACCGGAATAGGCTTCTACCTCCGTCTTGGTTACCTCGAAAGTATAGGCAACCTCGTCTACCGTAATAACAATATTGTCTCCGTTATCCACGAACGTAGGTGTTTCAACGCCTAATACCTTAATAGAAGACAATGTTGGTGCACTTTCTCCTTCAAGGTAATATACGGTGATCGTTTGAGCTGCTGGATTAATAAATCCATCAAAATGGTTGCTATACGATGCTTCATAGATATTCGGCACATAATGTGCAAACAACTCAATAGATGCCGTCGGGGTATACTTACCACCTGCACGTCCTACGAGGTGATTCTCGCTGTCATACCAACCGGTGATTACATAATTCGATTTTGTTGCCGTCGGTAGAACAAGCTGCTCGTCACCTGCTGCCCATGCAGCCTCAGTAGTCGCGCAAGTACCACCATTTGCATTATACGTTACCGTGAAGGCATCAATCCATTGAGCGGTCAGCGTCATAGACTCTGTTACCGTTGCGCCTACCTCTACGTCATTGTTATCGCCATCTTTCCATCCGTTGAAGACTTTGCCTTCCGGTGCGGTGAACGTGCTCGGACAGCCAGCAACCTCTGTTGCGTCATCATCTATAACATCATCACCGGTTCCTTCTCCTGCTTTGTAAGTAACCACCTTTGCAGGAATAACAGTCGCCACCAAATCAATATTGGAGAAATACAAGGTTTGGTCTGCCGTTGTCATCTCATAAGTACCAGCTACCAAATTGTAAGTAATCTCAGCATAATCTTTACCTGTTGCCGTACCGGAAACTGCTGCAGGTGAGCCGGTAACAGCCTCATCGCCTTTCTTCAAAGTAACGGTAGGAGTCTTCGAATAGCCACCCATCTTTACTTTCAATACTGCCGTGTAACCGGAAGCAATCGTGAAGATTAACTTAGAATTAGCATCATCCGAACTCTTCTTTAATTTCAGATATGCAGTAACGTGCTTAGTATTTGCAGCTTTCTTATAATCGTAAACAGCTTTTGTTGCCTCGATAGATGTAATACCCTCTGCACCGGAGAACAAAGTAAGTGAATTGGGCAAATTCAAAGTTGCCTCATCGGCATCCGGGTCTGTAGCCTTACCTTCCGGGGTATGATATGCTACACCATCAAAACGAATGGCATCGTCGTATGCATATACATAATGATTCGGATCTGCAGCAGCCCACTTGGATGTCAACGCAAGAGCAGCCGTTACCTCAGCAGAGAAATTATACTTATTATCACCGTTGTACCAACCTTGGAAAACTTTACCATCCTGTGTCGGAGCATCAGGAGCAGAAACGGTCTTGCTATTTTCTACAAGAACTTCACCAGCGCCATCAAACGTTACGGCCCAAACCGGATTCCACATTGCCGTGAAGTTCGTTGCTGCTGTGATAGCATATGTAGCTACATCTTTGATATTAGCCTCTGTGCCATCTATCGACCAACCCTTGAAGTTATAGCCATCACGCGTCGGATTTGTCGGAGCCGTAGCAAAGTTACCGGTAGAAATACTTTGGGTCTCACCGATTTGCTCGTTCCCTCCATAACCCGGGAAGAACTTCACATCAAAATCAGAAATCAATGTCCATTGAGCCGTAAAGGTCGTATTAGCGCCCAACACAGCCGTTGTACCGGCAGCCAGCATCGTTTCGGCAGCCTTCTCATCGCCACCAACTGTTACAGCCTTGTCAGCCTTCCAACCAAGGAAGGTCCAGTTCTCAACTGCTGTAGGCGTCGGAAGTTCTATTTCTGCCATCGGCGTTGCTGCTGCACTTGCATTACTCTTTGCATCAACTAAGGTTACGGAATATACTGTATTTATTGCAATCTTTTTAAGAGTAACGGTACTACCACTAGTAGTCGTTAATGAAACAATCATATCCTCCTCAGGAATGAATGCGGGAACAACGGTCTTAGCATTATCACCGGAAGCCTTTGCTATAGTTGAAGCGACGCCTCCTTTGTTCAAATTAACAGGATCTCCAACACTACCCAATGTGATAACAACTTGTTTTCCGGCCGGAGCCAAGAATTTGATTGTAGCACCGCTATCTTTCAATTTATAGCCTACGTAACCGGTTTTTGCGCCATGATCCCATTCGCTTTCAGTGGTCAAATTAGTTATAAGATAGTTATATCCTGCTGCAAAAGCGACTACTTCAGGTTCTACGCTTGCGTTGCCTTCAAAATCAATGGTGCTTGCATACTTCGGTGTCCAATGAGCTGTCAGTTCTACATCATCAGTGATTGCTGTTGAGAAATTAAATGCGTTTTCTCCATTGTACCAACCTGCAAAAGTATAACAATCTCTCGTCGGAGCAGTCGGTTCAGTTGCTGTTTGTCCTTTTTCTATCTTTTGAGCGGCAACGACAGAACCACCATTGGAATTAAAGGTAACATCATATTTTACCACCTTATTCTGCCAAATAGCATACAAATCCAAATCGGAAGAAGCTTCTTCGCCAGCTTCATATTTTGTACCTGTTCCATCAGCGTTTGTTCTCCACTCCTTGAACTCTTTTGTTTCGTCCGGAGCTGTAAACGTACAAGCAGAAACTATATTCGTACTATTGCTCATCGTACCCGAACCTCCATTCGCATCGTAAGTAATGGTGTAATGCTCTGTCTTGTTTATAATCATCAGCATCATGCCAAAACGGACATTTCCATTAGAAGAAACAGTATACGTGCCAGCTGGAATATCAACTTTCGTAATTAGAGACCATGCACTTTTCTGATTTGTAGTCGAGCCCAGTTCTATAGTCCCTGACTCACCAGCTTTCTGCATCGTTAGGGTTCTATCCGACCCTCCTGATGATATTGCGACAACGTTTAACGTACCCGTTGTATTTGACGGAATAGTAAATGACCACGTTGTTTGTTCTGCATTCAAACGTTTTGTCAAAGAATACGTCTTGGATCCAATTTTTATATTTCCGGATTGGTCACTTTTTGAAGTGGTATTGAAGGAAAAGAAAGAAGTATTATTCAAGACTTCGTTTGTTGCGGCATCTGTGTTTCCTGCAGCAAACCAATGAATCGTACGACTATCGCTTACAGTGATAGTTTTAATATCTTCCCCATAGCCATCCTTTGCATATTTGACCTTTATGGTTCCATTAGCCGAAGCTGTCAATACGCCTGCAGATGTAATAGTACCAGTTCCCGTTCCTCCTGCCGCTATACTCCATGTACCGCCTAAAGGCCAAGCCTCCATTTGGAGACTCTCTGATGTTACCATTTCCGTTTCTGTCGAGGTTATCTCAGCATGGTCAACAGCATGTAGAATTGTGATAGCATAAGCCGGCTGGTCATTTG
Source organism: uncultured Bacteroidales bacterium (assembly GCA_946403315.1). Lineage (GTDB taxonomy): Bacteria > Bacteroidota > Bacteroidia > Bacteroidales > Paludibacteraceae > Colicola. The sequence continues at coordinate 26,182 of CAMIZK010000003.1, forward strand.
CAGAGACAAGCGTTATACCATTTGCTTGAGTAAATTCCTTAGTTTTCTCATATGTTCCTAAATTTGAACTCTTGGGGAATTGCACAACATCACCTGCGTCTGTAGAACTATTTTTTACAGTGATATTCTTTGTGCCAGAATTAGTACCCACACCCTGGAACGTTATCTTGCTAAAACTAAGGTTTGTATTAGTCCAATTAATCGTAAAGGTTTTATTCTTGGTATAGCGAGGACTCCGCATTATACAACCGTCACCCGAAGAGGTTACATATGTTTTAGACGTTGTGTAATATACACTTCCTGCGCTGCTTGTACTATATTCAGAGTTTAATGAAAACTGATCTGAGACATTTGTAAAATGCTCATCATCCGAAGTCTTAAACACTCGTACAGCCCCACTTGGCGCAGTTGCATCCTCATTACTTATCGCTATATAGTAGCGGAATGTCTGTCCCCACACATTTCCGATGGCGAATGTGAAGAGGAAGACGAGCGTCATTAAGACCTTCCATCGTTTCGATAGAGGGGTTTGCTTGCAGTGACGTTGGCTTTGACCGTCGGTTGACCGTCGGTTGACCGTCGTTCGACTGTCGTTCAACATCGCTGATTTGAATGTTAAATTTTTCATAAGCATTAAATTTTTAAAGTTAAACAAAAAAATTGGTTTTTAATTATTTATTTTGAGTTATTTAATTTTGCAAGTTATGCAAAAGCCGAAGGGCTTACGACTTGCTCAAAGATATTATTGATGTACGCGTTAGCACTCTCACCCAAAGCCGCCGCATTACGGCGAATTGCATCTCGTACATAAACAGGCACAACAATATGCATAGACGCCTTCTCTTCCGACTCACGGACTTTGGCTTCGACCTTTGCCTCAAAAGCATCGCGCTCGGACGTTCCCGCTTTCCCGATCTCCTGATCGATGACCTCATCTAAAGTCCATGCGTGCATATTTTCTTCAATCGTTCTCATTGTTTTTACTATTTTATGGTTGCGTAATATCTTTTCATTATTTGCTCCGCGTGTTTAATCTCTTGCTGCGGAACTTTTTGTGTTTTCTTTATAAATCCGTGGGTGCAAAGCACCATTGATTTTCGTGTCTTATCCCAGAATGCGAATATTCGATATTGTTTTCCATTATGTCTTGCTCTGAATTCCCAAATATCTTTTGTTAGCTTCTCAAATAATTTTGAGTTCTGAGCCACTCTTGCCGCTTTTATATTCGCCAGCACTTCTTTCTTTTCGTCAGGACTAAGGCTCCCGATAAACTCAAGTGCTTCATCAAGGAACTCTACCTCAAATGGATTATTTATTGGCATATCATTTGTTTTTTTGTTCTATCCGGAACTGTTTCATCTGAATAATGCTCGTATACGCGGTTCCATCTGAGCGATAAATTCGTCAGCCGTCAACAAGTGATGAACAGACATGCTACCGCCATCTACTTCCTTGATCGGTGATTGCTTTTTGTAGTTATCCGTCTGCATAAGCATTAAATTTTTAAAGTTAAACAAAAAAATTGGTTATTATTGATTTTTCAAAGTGTCAAATATAATTCATCGGTTATTTTAATCAAGTATTCTACAGCCTCCAACAACGGTGCAAGATCGTTCTTGATAATTGAAAATACATATTCCTCATTTACATCAAAATATCCGTGAGCAATATGGTTGCGCATTCCCATTATATCTCTCCATGGTATCTCCGGACGCTGATTAAGGAACTCCGTCCCTAAACGCTTTTCCACCTTCTTTACTTCCTCCCCGACAACTTCTATCATCATCGCATTACCCGCCAACTTCTGCATTCCAAGGGGAGACGTCAACCATTCATCAGGACTCGTAACTTCTTCATTCCACTCTTGCAACATGAGGATTGATTTCTTCACATTCAGAAGTGTTTCATGAGCGAGTCGCACATTCTCAGAATACTCTAATTCCATCTCTTTTAACCTCATTTAGAAAGAACGGTGTAAGATTACGATGTTTTAAAATCATATCTACATGCCTTCCTGTTAATTGTTCCAAATATTCATGAGCACCGCCTACACCACGTAGCGTTGCCGGCATCTCAACAAACACATCCACATCGCTATCCTCCTTGTGCTCTCCGCGAGCCACCGACCCGAATAACTGCATAGACGTCATACCAAACCGCTCACGCAGGATGGGTGCATGCTGCCTCAATGTCTCTATGTATTCAGCTGTCGTTTTCATCGTATTTCTCAACTATTGGGCTGTTATTTTACTTTTCACGCTGCAAAGATACGAAAAATATTTCATATACGCAAGCGCACGTACCCTCATACGCGAATTTTACTGCATTTCCGTCAATTTTTCCACATCCGACTTCTCAACTTCCGTCAATTTTTACCACCTTTCTCCTAAAAAATAACAAAAAAGTACGCGCACGCTTGCGCAATTCATTTTTTTTTTGTAACTTTGCAGCGTTTTTTGGAATTTAACATAAAACAGTCATATGAAACACACCATGAAGTATCTCGTAGCGGCGGCGCTCATGCTCTCCGTTACAGCCAAAGCGCAAGACAATGTTCCCCAGCCTGCTGAAGGCGGCCAACATGTGCGCTGTATCGCGTTCTACAACTTGGAAAACCTCTTCGACACCATCCATGACGAAGGTAAAAACGACTATGAATACCTCCCGGACGGCGGTATGAAATGGACGGCTTACAAGTATGAGAACAAAATCAAAAACATGGCCTATGCCGTTTCCCAACTCGGAACAGACTATGACCCGCGCGGTGCCGCGTGTATCGGCGTGGCCGAAGTAGAGAACATCGGTTGTCTCTATGACCTCTGTGCCGAAGCGAACGCCAAATACGGCCGTCGGCTCAAACCGATCCTCATCGAAGGTCCTGACCGTCGTGGTGTAGACGTCGGCTTCCTCTATGACACCGTTATGTTCAAGCCCTCCAAAGTGAACGGATTTGAACTCAAAGCCCACTATGCTGACGGCGGAGAAATAAAAACCCGTCTCCAACTCGCCGTTTCCGGCTATCTCATGGGGGATGGCACACCGGAGAAGATCCACGTCATCGTGAACCACTGGCCCAGCCGTTACGGCGGAGAACTCTCTTCCCGTCCCGGCCGTGACACAGCCGCCATGCTCGTCAGCCATATCTGCGACTCGATCTATCTCAAAGAGCCCAAAGCCAAGATCGTCATCATGGGTGACCTCAACGATGATCCCTTTAACCACAGCTGCAAAGATGTGCTCAAAGCACGCAAGCACCGTGAAGAAGTGGAACCGCAAGGTTTTTTCAACACCATGTGGCAGATGCTGGACCGCGGCATCGGTTCCCTTGCTTACAACGGCAGTTGGAACCTCTTTGACCAGATCATCATCTCCGAACCCCTTATGAATGCGCAACTCGAGTCCGGCAAATGGACCTACTGGAAAGCGCAGATCTTCAACAAACCTTTCCTCACCGTCCAGGAAGGAAAAGACAAAGGTACGCCTTTCCGTACCACCAAAGGTGGTGTTTGGCAAAACGGTTATGGCGACCACTATCCCACAATGATTTACCTCATCAGAAAGAAATAAATCGTACATCGTAAATCGTCAAATCGTAAATCTTTATGACTTTACAATTACATAGAAATGCAACTCCGGTACGCATGCGCAACTATGGCCGCATCGTCCAAGATATGATCTCCTACGCCACGTCCCTGGCACCCGGTCTCGAACGTGATTCACTCGAAGTGTACATCGCCCACTGCATGCGGCAACGCAACATGGTGTGGAACCGGGATCAGGAAGCCGGCGTGAAACGCGTCAAAGAGGACATCATCCGCCTCTCGAACGGACAACTCAAATGTGAGTCACCCGTCTTTGAACGCTTCATGGCGCAACCCAACGTCTCACCCATGGCGAAAAAGAAAAAATAAGGTTTTATGGAAGAGTCTAAACAATTCAAAGTCTTTGCCGGTTCCAAAGGTGAAGCATTGGCGCAACGCGTCTGCGAGGAATTAGGTTGCCAACTCGGCAAACTGCATATCGACCGCTTCTCCGACGGGGAGTTCTGCACCTATTTTGAGGAGTCCGTCCGTGGACAGTCCGTCTATCTCGTGCAAGCTACCTGTCCTTCCAGCGACAACCTCATGGAGTTGCTCCTCATGATCGATGCCGCCAAACGCGCCAGCGCTTACAAGGTCATCGCCGTCATCCCCTATTTCGGCTGGGCACGGCAAGACCGTAAAGACAAACCGCGTGTTTCCATTGGTGCCAAACTGGTGGCGAATATGCTGCAAGCGGCAGGAGCGGACAGAATAATCACCGTTGACCTGCACGCGGAACAAATCCAGGGATTCTTCGACATCCCCGTTGATCATATCTACGGCTCCAATGTGCTTGCACCGTACATTGCTAACCTCAACCTCAAGAAACTCATCGTCGCTTCGCCGGACGTCGGAGGTTCCAAACGCGCCTCTAACTTCGCTAAGAAACTTCATGTGCTTACCGATCGCGAAGTGCCTATGGTCATCTGTTACAAGAACCGGCCGGACTTCAACAAAGTATCCGAAATCAAAGTGCTTGGTGATGTGTATGGAAAAGATGTCGTCATCTTTGACGATATAGCCGATACCGCAGGAACCCTCTGCAAAGCGGCTGAGGTCATGATAGCCGGTGGTGCCAAATCCGTTCGTGCCGTTGTCACCCACGGCGTGCTCAGCGGAAACGCGTGCCAGCGAATCGAAGAGTCTTCCCTCGAAGAACTTATCTGCACCGACTCTCTGCCCATCGATCCCGCTTGCTGCTCCAAACTGCACATCGAGAGTCTCGCTACGCCTATCGCACACACCATCCGTGCTATCCAGAACCACACTTCCATCAGCGAAGGAAACGTAAAATAACGAGTGAAGGAGTGAAAGAGTGAAAGAATTAAAGAAATATATAGGTTTTCTGGGACTCCTGGTGATCCTATGCAGCCTATCATCTTGCAATAAAAAGCAACCGGCTCAGACGGTTCAGCGTCCCGCTTTCAGTGCCGATTCGGCTTACGCGTACATCCAAGCCCAGATGGACTTCGGACCCCGTGTGCCCAACAGTGCCGCACATGCCCAATGTGCCCTCTGGCTCTCGGAACAACTCAAAGCCTGCGGCGCTGAGGTCTCTTTCCAGATGGGAAACATGACCGATTACCGGGGACATCAACAGCAGGTATGTAACATCATCGCGCATTTCTCCGTACCCCAGTACGCCAACCGGCCCCACATCCTCCTCGGAGCCCATTATGACACCCGGCCTTGGTGTGATGAGGAACCCCTCCACGCCGATCGGATGTATAACGTTCCCGGCGCCAACGATGGTGCCAGCGGTGTAGGTGTCCTACTCGAAGTGGCTCGACAAATCAGCTTCAAGATAGCCGATACCACCCTCTATACACCCGTGGATATCATCTTCTTCGACATCGAAGATATGGGAACTCCGTCTTTCTACACCGGAATGGAACGTTCCGACACCTGGTGCCTCGGCTCCCAACTATGGGCAACGGAATATGCCAATAAAGCCAACAGCCAACAATACCAATATGGCCTCATCTTGGATATGATCGGTGATCCCAACGCGGTTTTCCCCATGGAGTACTACTCCTCCTATTATGCCGAAGGATACCAGCAACTGATCTGGCGTGCCGCCGAACGACTCGGCTATGAGAAACTCTTCTCCAAGCAACTCGGCTACCCCATCGTCGATGACCATTACTACATCAACTACATCGCCGGCATCCCTTGCGTTGACATCATCCACTATGACATACACAACAACACCGGCTTCCCCGCTTGGTGGCATACCCGCGATGACGACATGAAGCATATATCCAAAACCACCCTCCAAGCAGTAGGAGAAGTGGTCATGTCCTTATTATAACCTATCCCACCCTACCTTATATATACGTAGTATATATCCCGTGATTTTGAATTTACAATAAAAATTGATGAATAAATTACTTGAAATAAAAGATCTTCACGCCTCTATCGGCGGTAAAGAAATACTCAAAGGCGTAAACCTCGTCATCAACGAAGGCGAAGTGCATGCCATCATGGGACCTAACGGAGCCGGAAAATCCACCCTCTCCGCCGTCCTTACCGGTAATCCTGCCTATGAAGTGACGTCCGGCGAAGTCTATCTCAAAGGACAAAACCTCCTCGCGATGCCACCCGAGGTACGCGCACGCGCAGGCGTGTTCCTTAGTTTTCAATATCCCGTCGAGATACCCGGTGTGTCCATGACCAATTTCATGCGCACCGCCATCAACGAGAAACGGGCGTACGAAGGAAAAGAACCCCTTTCCGCCAAAGAGTTCCTCTCCCTCATGCGGGAAAAGAAAAAACTCTTGGAACTGCCCGATAAACTCAATAACCGTTCGGTCAACGAAGGTTTCTCCGGAGGAGAAAAGAAGAAAAACGAGATCTTCCAGATGGCGATGTTGGAGCCGTGCCTGGCTATCCTCGATGAGACAGACTCCGGTCTCGACATCGATGCATTACGCATCGTAGCCGAAGGCGTTAACCGCCTCAAGACACCGCAAAACGCATCCATCGTCATCACCCACTATCAGCGTCTCCTGGATTACATCATTCCGGACTTTGTCCACGTCCTCGCTGACGGCAAGATCGTCAAGACAGGTGACAAATCCTTAGCACTCGAACTCGAAGAAAAAGGCTATGAAGGTCTCTAAAGGCGAAATATTCGAACGGGTCTTTATCAACGAACCCGTAAACCTCTGCATTGACCAGGAAGCGGATTCACAGGTAAAAATACATGTGATCAATGCGTCCTTTGCCATTACGGTAAATCAGTTAGGCGAAGGCTGCAAAACGGAGATTTATGCTTTAGAGAACTTACACGGCTCCGATTCCGTAACCGCTGAAACACACGTCACGCACGCCGTCGGCGGCGGTACCTCGAACCAGCTCATTAAGTTCGTCCTTGATGATAACAGCCGCGGTCGTTTTATCGGTGATCTCAAGATTGCTCCCGATGCCCAACAGGCCGAAGCGCATCAGACTAACCGCAATCTTCTCCTCTCCGATACCGCAGAAATGCGTACCCAACCGCAACTGGAGATCTATGCCGACGATGTCAAAGCCACTCACGGTGCCTCCACCGGACAACTCGACGAGTCCGCCCTTTTCTATATGCAGCAACGGGGTATTGACAAACAAAAAGCGCGCCAACTGCTCGTTAACGCGTTTATGAAAGAGGTCCTCAATACCATCAGCGATGAAACTTTACGAGAACAACTCATCCATTCGCTGGATTCGCTCGACTCATATTAGTCTTTGGTCTTTGAGCGAAGCGGTCTTCATTCTTTGAGCGAAGCGGTCTATTACTGGACGCGATTTATCGCATAGTCCAATAAACCGAGAAGACTTCGTTTTTCTGCACTGTCACGGAACACATTCAATGCCTCCGTGGCTTGTTTTTTATAGTCTAACATCCGCTGAACGGCATATTCGTCACCCTTAAAGCGCATCACAAACGATTTCACTTCTTCCAGCACCTTCGCTTCCTCTTTCTGATCTCTCTCTTCTTTCGCTACTAACCATTCGCCCTTCGCCTTAATCGCCTCCGCCTCATCTTGCGGTGCCCTCCTTAACGCTTCGATCAACGGTAACGTCACCTTCCCGTCTCGCAGATCACTCATCGTCGGCTTGCCGATCTCCTCCAGATCACTATAATCAAAAATATCATCCTTGATCTGGAAACATAATCCCAACAACCGGCCGTATTCCCGTAATGCCGTGCGCTGACGCTGCGTGCAACCTGCACTCTCTGCACCCGCTTCGGCGCAGGCCTGAAAGAGTTGGGCGGTTTTTTGATCAATGATCTTCATATACTGCGCCTCATCGATCCACATCGACGCTCCGTAATGCAACTGCAGCACTTCGCCGGTCGATAAACTCTGACCTAAGGAAGAAACGATCTCCAAAATGCGTATGTTGCGCACTTCGGCCACCAACCCGATCACTTTCGCTAACATATAGTCTCCCATCAGCACCGCCACCTTGTTCGTCCACTGCGTGTGAACCGCAGGCTGACCTCGACGCATATCGGAGTTATCCACCACATCGTCATGCACCAGACTTGCGTTATGCAACAAGTCCAAAGCTACCGCCGAACGCAGACTCTTATCCGTAATCGGATTGCATATCTGCGCACACAGCAATACGACCAACGGACGGAATTGCTTACCCCGCTGAGAAAGGATATAATCCAAGACGCGCTGCTGCACCTTGTCATCCGCACGCAGAGTCTCATGCAACACTTTCTCGTATCGCTTCCACTCCGACTCAATCGGTTGCCGTATGTCAGATATACTTGCCATAACCAAAATTCGGTGCAAAATTACAAAAAAAATGCGAAATGTGCAAACTTTTTAAAAAAATATCACTTTTTCTCAAAAAAAATCATAATTTATTTGCTCATATTAAAAATTTATAGTACCTTTGCAGCGTTTTTAATAACAAACAACCAACTTAAAAATTTAAAAACATGAAAAAGAATTTCTTTAAAATTTTCGTAGCAGTTGCCGTTATGGCATTGATGACTGCGTGTTCCGGTGGTTTAAATGGTCTCATTAGCGACTATGAGAAAGCTTGCGAAGCTGGTGATGTAGAAAAAGCACATCAAATCGAGGCTGAACTGGAAGAAAAGTATTCGATGGAGGATTTGAGCGAAGATCAGATGGCTCGTCTTGCTACCGCTGCAATGACCTTGTACATGCAGAAACCGGCTGTGGACGTTAAAGACGCTTATGATGAGGCAGAAGAGTACATGAATGATGCATCTGAGCAAGTAGAAGAGTACATGAATGATGCATATGATCAAGCAGAAGAGTACATGAACGACGCTAAAAAGCAAGCGAACGAGATGTATGATGAAGCACAAAAGAAAGCTAACGACATGTACGACGATGCCATGAAGCAGGCGGAGGACATGATGAACGCTTACGGCTTCTAATGTGGAAAAATTGACAAAAAACGTGTAAAAGTCAATAAAGAATGGCATATGCTTGCATATGTCATTTTTTTTTTGTACCTTTGCAGCGCGAAAAATCATTTAACACTAAAAATAATACATTATGAAGCCTTTCATGGACAAAGATTTCCTGTTGCAGACAGAGACCGCACAGGAGTTGTATCACAATCATGCGGCTAAAATGCCGATCATCGATTATCACTGTCATTTAATCCCCCAGATGGTTGCGGAGAACAAACGTTTCGAATCCATCGCACAGATCTGGTTGATGGGTGACCACTACAAATGGCGTGCTATGCGTTCGAACGGTGTGGACGAGCGTTATTGCACCGGTAAGGACACCACCGATTGGGAGAAGTTTGAGAAATGGGCAGAAACCGTTCCTTACACTTTCCGCAACCCGCTTTACCACTGGACGCATCTGGAGCTCAAGACCGCTTTTGGTATCGAGGAGCGTCTGAATCCCGAGACCGCACGTGCTATCTATGACAAGTGTAATGACCTCATTGCCAATGATCCGAAGTTCTGCCCGCAGGGACTGATGAAGCACTATCATGTAGAACTTGTTTGCACGACCGACGATCCTGCGGATAGCCTCGAATGGCACAAGATGCTCAAGGACGACCCGAAAGCCGAGGTCCGTATGTTACCGACCTGGCGTCCGGACGCAGGCATGAACATCGAGGCCGCGACTTGGAAAGCCTATATCGAGAAACTGGCTGCTGTAGCAGGCATGGAGATTCGTAACTTCGCTGACCTCGTAGCTGCCCTCCAGAAACGCCATGACTTCTTTGAGTCCATGGGTTGCCGTCTCTCTGACCACGGTATCGAGGAGTTCTACGATGAACCGTACACCGATTTGCAGATCAACGACATCTTTGAGAAAGCGCTGGCTGGCAAGGCACTGACTGCTCATGAGATTCGTCAGTACAAGCACGCTTATCTCCATGCGCAGGCAGAAATGGACTACGCTTCCGGTTGGACGCAGCAGTACCATTACGGTGCAATCCGTAACAACAACAGCAAGATGTTCGCTCAACTCGGCGCAGATACCGGTTTCGACTCCATCGGTGAGTTCACCACCGCCAAAGCGATGAGTCATTTCCTCGATGAGATGAACTCGGAAGGACACCTCGCAAAGACGATTCTCTATAACCTCAACCCGTGCGCTAACGAAGTAATTGCTACCATGCTCGGTAACTTCCAAGACGGTTCGGTACCGGGCAAGATTCAGTTCGGTTCGGGCTGGTGGTTCCTCGATCAGAAAGACGGTATGGAGAAACAAATGATGGCACTCTCGAACCTCGGTCTCTTGAGCCGCATGGTAGGTATGCTGACCGACAGCCGTTCGTTCCTCAGCTATCCGCGTCACGAGTACTTCCGTCGCACGCTCTGCAACGTCCTCGGCAACGACATCGAGAACGGCATGATCCCGTACACCGGTTACGAGAAAGCCCGCGTTCAACAGATGGTAGAAGACATCTGCTACAACAACGCCAAAAACTACTTCAAGTTCTGAGAATGCCTCACTTGTTGCGAAATAGTGTTTTGGCTTTGTGCCTGCTTCCGGCATGGTTGTCCGCCCAAGAGACGGCAGTCATGCCGGATAGACCGGGCATGGGCACCGGTACAACCGTTCTGGGTCGGGGACTCATCCAGTGGGAGACCGAGGTGGCTGTTGCACACGCCCGGGGTACGCATGAACTGGTTTTGCCGAATACACTCTTTCGTTTTGGCGTGGATAAAAGAGCCGAACTCCGTCTGGAGTATGAGGGTTCGCTCTTCTTGTCCGATCGTCCTTCTTATGCTCCTTCGCCGCTCAAAATCGGTTCGAAACTGATGATTTGGGGTGGCTCGGAGGAGAAAAACTTGCGCTGGATACCGCGTACCTCTCTGATGTTCAATCTCGGAGTCCCGGTGTCGCGCGCACTCGCAGAGGTATTGCCGGTATCGGGCTCGATAGACCTGCTTTTTGAGAGTGACATCACCAACTGGCTTTCGCTCGGCTATAATTTCGGCACGCATTGGCGCGAATGGGCGCCTGCACCCGATTTGTTCGCTTCGCTGGCATTGAATTTTACGCCTACGGAGCACTTTAATTTTTACGTGGAGAGTTATAATTATTTCGATTGTGATGTGGATAAGGATGTTGCGGGGTATTCGACAGGGTATGATATTAACCTCAATTTCGGAGTAATGTACTTTCCGCATCCCCGGTGGCAGCTGGATGCCTATGCAGGATTTAACTGCTATGCTTCGGAGCCGGCTCTCTCCTCACCCAAGAACTATGCCTTCCTGGGAATCGGAGCCTCATGGCTCATTTATGCGCCGGAGAACTGATAAATAGCAATTAATAATTAACACAAATATAAATCATTTAATTTTTAGATCTATGGCTAAAATTATTACGTTGGGCGAGATTATGCTTCGCCTGAGTCCGGAAGGACAAGATCGTTTCATTCAGTCTGATCATTTCCGTATCATCCCCGGTGGTGGTGAGGCTAACGTTGCTATTTCGTGCGCCAACTACGGCCACGAGGCTTATTTCGTTACCAAACTGCCGAAGCACGAGATCGGTCAGATTGCCGTTAACTCGCTGCGTCGTTACGGCGTGAACACCGAGTACATCGTTCGTGGCGGCGACCGCGTGGGTCTGTATTACTGCGAGACAGGTGCTTCGATGCGTCCGTCGAAAGTCATTTACGACCGTGCTCACAGCGCTATCGCAGAGGCTGATCCGAAGGACTTTGACTTCGACAAGATCATGGAAGGCGCAGCATGGTTCCACTGGAGCGGTATCACTCCGGCTATCTCGGACAAGGCTGCTGAGATCACGAAACTGGCTTGCGAGGCTGCGAAACGTCACGGTGTAACCGTATCGGTTGACCTGAACTTCCGTAAGAAACTGTGGACCAGCGAGAAAGCTATCTCGATCATGCGTCCGTTGATGAAGTATGTCGATGTATGTATCGGTAACGAGGAGGACGCAGAGCTGTGTCTCGGCTTCAAGCCCGATGCAGATGTAGAAGGCGGCGAGACCAACGCTGAGGGCTACAAGGGCATCTTCGAGCAGATGATGAAAGAGTTCGGCTTCAAGTATGTTGTTTCGACGCTGCGCGAGAGCTACAGCGCTACGTTCAACGGCTGGAAGGCGATGATCTACAACGGCAAGGAGTTCTACCAGAGCAAGCGTTACGAGATCAACCCGATCATCGACCGCGTAGGTGGTGGTGACTCGTTCTCCGGCGGTCTGATTCACGGTATGCTCAAGTATCCGGGCGACCAAGCATCAGCTCTTGAGTTTGCAGTAGCAGCTTCGGCGCTGAAGCACACCATCAACGGCGACTACAACCTCGTTTCTGAGGACGAAGTGCTTTCGCTTGCCGGAGGCAATGCGAATGGTCGCGTTCAACGCTAATCTGAAAACTGAATACTGAATTCTGAAAGCTTAAAATTATGGCAAAGTTCGATAAATTTCAGGTGATGGCCAAGATTAAGGCCGCTCCGATGGTTCCTGTGTTCTACCACAAAGATGTGGAGGTTTGCAAGAACGTGATTAAGGCTTGTTACGAAGGCGGTGTGCGTGCTTTCGAGTTCACCAACCGTGGCGATTTCGCACACGAGGTATTCGGTGAATTGAGCAAGTGGGTAGCTGTGGAATGCCCGGAACTGGCACTCGGTATCGGTAGTGTCGTGGATGCTCCGACAGCAGCTCTGTACTTGCAGTTAGGCGCTAACTTCGTAGTAGGTCCGTTGTTCAACAAGGATATCGCCGTTGTCTGCAACCGTCGTTGCGTGACGTACTGTCCGGGTTGCCTCACGCCGTCCGAGATCGGTCTGGCGCAGGAAGTAGGCTGCGACTTTACGAAGGTGTTCCCGGGTGACGTAGTAGGTCCGAACCTCGTGAAGGGTCTGATGGCTCCGATGCCGTGGTCGAAGATCATGGTTACCGGTGGTGTGGCTCCGGAGAAAGAGAACCTCGAGAAATGGTTCGCTGCAGGTGTGTACTGCGTAGGTATGGGTAGCAAGCTCTTCCCGTCCGACAAAGTAAAAGCCGGCGACTGGAAGTACGTAACCGACAAGTGCAAAGAATGTTTTGAAATCATCGCGGCTTGCCGCAAATAATTGAATTATTATGAATGACGTAAAGAAAGCTGTCATGACCAACTGGCGTTGGGTCATGTGTGCGATGCTCTTCTTCGCCACTACGGTCAATTATATGGACCGACAGGTTCTGAGTTTAACCTGGAAAGAGTTTATTCAACCGGAATTCCATTGGTCGGACTCTGACTATGGAACCATTACCGGATTATTCTCCATCGCGTACGCGATCTTCTGCTTGTTCGCCGGAAAGTTTGTGGACTTCATGGGAACTAAAAAGGGATATTTGATCGCTATTGTCGTTTGGTCCATTGGTGCAGTAATGCACGCAGGTTGTGCAATTGCAACCACATGGTTTGTGGATGGTATTGATAGTGTAGCAGCACTCCGTGCCGTGGAGGCAGGTAGTGAATTAGCTACATCGATATCCATGGTCAGTGTGTACTTATTCCTGGCATGCCGTTTGATCTTGGGACTTGGTGAAGCCGGTAACTTCCCGGCAGCTATCAAAGTAACCGCTGAGTACTTTCCGAAGAAAGACCGTGCGTTTGCTACCTCTATCTTCAATGCGGGTGCATCGGTAGGAGCATTGGCTGCTCCGGCTACTATCCCTCTGCTGGCAAAAGCTATGGGTTGGGAGATGGCCTTCATCATTATTGGTGCGTTAGGCTTCCTTTGGGCTGGTATCTGGATCTTTGTCTATGACAAACCGGAGAAATCGAAACACGTAAACGAAGCCGAGTTGGCGTATATTAACCAAGACGAAGCAGAGGAGACCAAGAAAGAAGTAAAGGAAGAAAAGGCCATCTCTATGTTACCTTACTCTTGGGCATTCTTCCTCGCGGCTGTAGGTGCAATTGTTGGAGCTGCATTGTTTAGCTCAACATCCTTAATAGGTACTGTCATTTTCGGAGTTCTTGCTTTAATCCTGCTGAATATACCATTCTGGAACTATTATAAATATCGTCAGACTTGGGCTTTCTTCTTTGGTAAGTTTATGACCGATGGTGTTTGGTGGTTCTTCTTATTCTGGACTCCTGCATATTTCCAAGATCAATTTGGAATTAAAGCGTCAGACCCACAAGGTATTGCATTAATTTTCACTTTATATGCTATTGTGACTGTTGTTTCCATATTCGGAGGATATCTGCCGAAGATCTTCGTTGAGAAAAAAGGCATGAATCCTTATGCAGGTAGAATGCGTGCGATGCTGATCTTCGCCTTCTTCCCGATTATCGCCTTATTTGCACAACCGTTAGGTGGTGTATGGGGTCCTTGGGCGGTTGCCATTATCATCGGTATCGTAGGTGCAGCACACCAGAGTTGGAGTGCAAACATCTTCTCCACCGTAGGTGATATGTTCCCGAAATCGGCTATTGCTGCCGTTACCGGTATTGGTGCTATGGCAGGCGGTATCGGCTCCTTCATCATCAACAAAGGATCCGGTGCATTGTTTGACCATGCTGCAGAAGCAGGAGAGTCGTTCCAGTTCTTCGGTTTCGAAGGCAAACCGGCCGGCTATATGATTATCTTCTGTATCTGCGCGGTAGCTTACCTGATCGGTTGGAGCGTCATGAAGACACTGGTACCGAAGTACAAACAAGTTGAAATCAAATAAGATTAACTATCGCTAAAGCCGTCATGGCTTCAACAACGGGCACGGCGCGAGTGGCAACACACGCGTCGTGTCTTCCTTTTACACCGGCTTTCGGTGTGGAAGGCGTAGGCTTGAAAACGCAGCGGAAGAGCACCTCCGTTCCATCAGAGATACCACCGGCTATCCCTCCGCTTATCGCATTGACGGCACTACCCGGTTGCGTCACTCCGCCAAAACCCGTACCGTATTCAAAACCCTTGCAGGCATTGATACTCATGATGGCAAAAGCCAGATGGGCCTGCAGTTTATCGAAAATCGGTTCACCTACTCCTACCGGCAAACCGGACACCCTGCATTCCACAATACCGCCTATCGAGTCACCCTCTTTCTGATAAGCCGCAATGACATCCGCAAACTTATCCGGATCGGTTTCTGCTCCCACTTGTACCAAAGCCGCTTTAATCGCTATCCCTTTCTGCGCCAATTCCTGCTTGGCCATACATCCGGCTACTACACGCGCCGCCGTCTCACGGGCACTCGCCCTTCCTCCGCCTCGCCAATCACGGATACCGTATTTCTGCTCATACACCTTATCCGCATGACCGACACGATAGGTATTTTTCATCCATTCATAGTCCTCCGGACGCGCATCTTTGTTACGAATGATAAACGCAATAGGAGTACCTAAAGTAACCCCATCCATCACACCGCTTAACCACTCTACCTCATCCGGCTCGTTCTTCGCCCGTGCTGATGCACCGACAACGCCCTTGCCGGACCTGCGTTCCAATTCACTCCGAATCAGCGCAAAGTCAATTCGCAACCCTGCCGGAACACCGTCCAGCACGCCACCTATTGCCACTCCGTGCGATTCCCCGAAAGAGGTAAATGACCAATGTTCTCCGAATGTATTCACGCTATTTTATAATTTATTGTTGTCAATTTTTCTTTTTCGGGCACAAAAGTACTAAAAAGTTTGCATATATGCAAAAAAAATTGTAACTTTGCAGCGATTTTAATAGAATAGATGATGAAAAAGAGAATTATTTGTACTTTATTCCTTGCGGCATGCACGTTAGTTGCCGTAGCACAGCAATTACCTAACTCCCAGTTTGAAGACTGGTCACGCTCTTATAACGGAGATCCGCAACCTGCTTATTGGAACGGTTCCAATGTCACGCAAGTGGGCTTGAAGTTCACTTTCCTATATCAGCACCCGGGCCGTTCCGGTTCCTGCATGTATGTGGCTGACCGTGAAGTAGGTGCCATGGGTATCACGGAGACTGCTCCGGGATATGTTTCCTTGGGTCAACCCTGGCAATTCCTCAAAGGACTTAACGTCAAAGGTGCAACAGCCGGAACCGAAGGCGGTATCGAATGGAAATACCGTCCGGATACGATGTCCGTTTGGATCAAACGTACCGGTGAGTTCACGCGTAAAGAGGATTTTCATCTCCTATATTACTCCTGGATCGGAACAGCTAAAGGCAGTAAATACAAAAACAAAGCCGGCAAATATACCGTTACGGAGCGTGTCAATGAAGAGAGCGACATCCGCCGTGCTACGGACGGGAATGAGTTTGGTGTAGATCAGGAAGTGCCGCAGGTAGCAGAAGGATGGTACCGTGCACGCGCTAAATATAATGAATGGACCCAGATCAAGGTGCCTATTTTCTACATGAACGACAGCAAGCCGACCATGTGTAATGTCATTTTCTCTGCCGGTAACTACCCTGCCTTCCGTGCCAATGACGGTTTGTTCGCCGGAAACGGTCTGGATATCGACGATCTGCAACTGATCTATTCCTCCAAGATCGACAAGTTAACCGTGAACGGTAAGGAATGGAAGGAGTTTGATTCGAACAGTTCCGCTGTTCAGACTTGCTCTTTGAACGGTGCCAAGGATGTGAAACTGGAAGCGTTCCGCGGTATCGGTTCGTTAACCAATATCAAAGGGGAAACCGCTCAGTTCAATGGACGTAAACTGGACAAACAAGAGATGACCGTTACGCCGGGTGCCATCAACGGACAACCCTGGGTGATCACCGTCAAAGCGGAAGACGGTTCGTCGAAACATGTGTATAAAATCAAATTTGTAAATTAATCCTTCGTCTTGACACTGGACAGTTTACATAGTATCGATTACATCCTCATCGGGATGCTGGGATTTTTCTTCCTGGCACAACTCTACTTCTACGCGCGCTATATGTGCGCTGTAGCACGCCGTATCCGTAAAGGCGAAAGGCAAAAAGCGGAAGGCGAAAGGAGCGAAGTGCCGGGCGTATCGGTTATTCTTTGCGCGCATAACGAGAGTGAAAACCTCTCTAACTACCTGCAGGCATTGTTGACGCAAGACTACCCGACCTACGAGGTGATTGTAGTGGATGACGGTTCGGAAGATGACACACGCCTGGTCATTGAACGCTATATGGTCCATGACCCGCGGTTGCACATGACCTTTGTGCCTTACGGTGCACGGGTTCGGTCCACAAAAAAACTGGCATTGACCTTAGCGGCTAAGGCAGCTCAATATGACTACCTGCTGCTAACCGACGCCGATTGTGTTCCGGAATCGAACCAATGGATCTCATCCATGATGGCAGGATTCACACCGAACAAAGATATCGTGCTCGGTTTCGGTGCGTATTTCAAAGAGAAAGGATGCATCAACCGTCTGGTACGGTTTGATACCCTCTTCAACGGGCTCCACTATCTCGGTGCCGCTATCTGCGGTCATCCGTACATGGGAGTGGGACGAAACCTCGCTTACCGCAAGTCGCTGTTCTTCGAATCCGGCGGTTTCACCCATATGATGGATAACCGCGCCGGAGACGATGACCTCTTCGTTAATCATGTGGCGAACAAAAAGAACACGGCAGTGGCTGTGCGCCCGGAGTCCTACACATGGTCTCTCGCCAAAACGACATTGCGCGATTGGTGGAAGCAGAAACGGCGACATCTTTCCGTTTCTCCAAAATACCGCTTATCCACCAAGATCCGCTTGGCGCTGGAGCCCATGACGCGCGGCTGGTTCTATGCGTTCTTCATCGGAATGATGGTGTTCTATTGGCCCACTTGCCTCAATGCCATCTCCATCCCGTTCATCGCAGCGGCAGGATTGTTCCTTCTCCGATGGATCATGCAGACGCTGGTCATCAACATCTCCGCACGACGCATGGGTGTACACCGGTTTAATATGTTCAGTATCCTTTGGTTTGACATCGCTTTACCACTCGTCAACCTATGGATGCTGCTGATTCCTAAGAAACAATATAAATGGTAAAATATTATGGCAGAAAATCAATTGAAAATCAACATCGCACCTGATAAGCAACAGGGCGTGTTCGCTAACTTAGCGCTTATCGCACATACTCCCACTGAGTTCGTTTTTGACTTCGCTCAACTCATGCCCGGTGTACCGCAAGCGAATGTAGTTACCCGTGTAGTCGTTACGCCCGATCAGGCAAAGAAATTCCTGGCTGCGCTGCAGAACAATATCGGTCAGTATGAGCAGAAATTCGGTACCATCGAACCGATCGGCGGTCCTGCAAAAGGATCCACTCTTCCGTTGACGTTCACCGGAGGGGAAGCTTAAAGGAATGTACAAGGGGACAATGTACAATGTACTAAGGAACAAGGAAAATGGATAAGGAAGAAATGAAAAAGCGACATAAAGCATTCGCTATCCGTATTGTGCGGATGGTAGATGCTATGCCTCGTACGATTGCCGCTTCTGCTATCGCTCGCCAAGTGATACGTTCCGGTACTTCTCCTTCGGCTAATTACAGAGCTGCCTGTCTTGCTAAGTCGGACAAGGATTTTATCAATAAACTCAAGATGGTTGAAGAGGAACTGGACGAGACACTACATTGGTTGGAGTTGATAGTGGATTGTCAAATTCTTCCAGAAGAAAGAATGAAGGAGATTATCCACGAATGTTCCGAGTTATTAGGTATCACTGTCGCCTCAATTGTATCAATGAAAAAAAACATTAAATAAATAACCCTTTAATCTACGCAATTTTACATTGTACACTGCGCAAATTGTACATTGTACATTGTCAAATTGTACATTAGTTTATGAAAACATTTCCAGCTTCGCAGTTAATCATCAATGCCGATGGTTCTGCATTTCATTTGCATCTCAAACCGGAGTTCCTGGCGGACAAAATCATTCTTGTCGGTGACCAGGACCGTGTGAATATGGTAGCCTCCTTCTTCGACGAAGGATCTATCGAGTGCGACGTACAATCCCGTGAGTTCCATACCATCACCGGTAAGTTCCAAGGAAAACGCATCTCCTGTATCTCTACCGGTATCGGAACCGATAACTGCGACATCGTCATGAATGAAATTGACGCACTCGCTAACATCGATTTCGCTACCCGTACAGAGAAAGAGCACAAACGTTGCTTGGATATCGTTCGTATCGGGACCTGCGGCGGTATGCAAGAGGACATCCCTCTGGGAACCTTCCTCGTTTCGCAAAAGTCCATCGGTTTCGACGGCGTCTTGGCTTTCTATGAGGATCGTGACAAGATCGCTGACCTCGGTTTTGAGAAGGCGTTTGTGGATTTCGTAGGTTACCCTGCGAAAGCGGCTGTGCCTTACGTAGTAGCTGCTAACCCGGATCTCGTAAACCGCATCGCCAAGGACGATATGATGCGTGGTTGCACCATCGCTGCCAACGGGTTCTACGGTCCGCAAGGCCGTGTACTCCGTGTGGGTCTGGCAGTACCTGATATCAACGAGAAGATCTCCGCTTTCCGCTATGAAGGACAGCGTATCACGAACTACGAGATGGAAGGATCCTGCATCGCCGGTTTGGCACTGCACATGGGTCACCGCGCTATGACCGTTTGCTGCGTCATCGCTCAGCGTAAGACAGAAGCCGCCAACACCGATTATAAACCGCGTATCAAAGAATTGGTACGCACTGTACTTGAGAGAATTTAAGCATTCAGCATTCAGAAATCAGCATTCAGAATGAAAAAATTATGTATCATCTTGGCAGCCGTGGGGATTCTCTGCGGCTGTCAACAAAAAAAGACTTGTGACAAACAAGCTTTCCAATACAACGTGGATAAGTTCTATGATTTAGAGATCCTCCGTTACGATGTGCCGGAGTTTGAAAGCCTGACGCTGCAACAGAAATCGCTGCTCTACTGCCTTTCCGAAGCAGCGCTGTGGGGACGTGATATCTTATTCGACCAGAACGGCCGGTATAACCTCCGTATCCGTCGAGCGCTAGAAGCGCTCTATGTACAAAGGGACAAAGTACAATGTACAAAGGCTGAATGGGACGCTTTCGAGCGTTACCTCAAGCGTGTCTGGTTCTCCAACGGTATCCATCATCACTATTCGGAGGATAAATTCCTACCGGAATTCAGTCAGGATTGGTTCGTAGCCGCTTGTGAAGCAGCCGGCGTTGAATACGACGACGCTATCTTACCCGTTATGTTTGATCCGGCTGTTATGCCCAAACGTACGACCGCGCAGGATGGTGTGGATCTTGTGGCTAACTCTGCCGGTAACTACTACGGAGAAGGTATTACTCAGGCTGAGGCTGAGGCATGGTACGCAGCGCACAAGGACAATAGTGCAGAACCCCTCTGGATTGGTCTGAACTCGCAACTCGTCAAGAACGAGAAAGGGGAGATTGAAGAGCGCGTCTATAAAGTAGGCGGACTCTACGGAGAGGCATTGGAGCATGTCGTTTACTGGTTCAAAGAAGCACTGAAATATGCGGAGAATGACCAACAACGCGAGGTGCTTAACAAACTCATTGCCTTCAATGAGACCGGTGACCTGAAGTTGTTCAACGAGTACTGTATTGCATGGGTGAAAGATCTGGACAGCCGGGTTGACTTTGTCAACGGTTTCACGGAGACTTATAGCGATCCGTTGGGCATCACCGGCACCTGGGAGAGTATGGTGAATTTCAAAGACCTCGCGGCTACCAAGCGTACGCAACTTATTTCGGACAATGCACAATGGTTTGAGGATCACTCGACTACCGATCCCAAATACAAGAAAGAGGAAGTCAAAGGTGTAACCGCCAAAGTGATCACCGCCGCTATCTTAGCCGGTGACTGCTATCCTGCTACGCCGATCGGTATCAACTTGCCGAACGCTAACTGGATCCGCAAAGAGTACGGATCGAAGTCTGTGACGATCGACAACCTCATGCACGCGTATAATGAGGCGGCCAAGGGAAACGGTTTCAACGAAGAGTTCATGATCGATGATGAGATCCGTGACATCTACGAGAAATACGGAGCGATGTGCGGTGACCTGCATACTGACTTGCACGAATGCGTTGGACACGGTAGCGGTAAACTGATGCCGGGTGTGAGCAAAGACGCCCTCAAAGAGCATGCTTCCACCATTGAAGAAGCACGTGCCGACCTCTTCGGACTCTATTATCTCGCAGACCCGAAACTCGTGGAACTGGGTCTGCTGCCGAATATGCAGGCATACAAAGCCGGTTACTACCAGCAGATGATGAATGGTCTGATGACGCAGTTAGTGCGTATCGAGCCGGGTAAGGATATCGAAGAAGCGCACATGCGTAACCGCCAACTCATTGCAAACTGGTGTTATGCCCATGCGAATGGTGAGATGGAGATCATAGAACGGGACGGCAAGCACTATCTGCAGATCAATGACTATGAAGGAGTACGCCGACTCTACGGTGAACTCTTAGCAGAGATTCAACGGATCACCTCCGAAGGCGACTATGCGGCTGCCAAAGAGATGGTAGAGACTTATGCGGTGAAGGTGAACCAAGATCTGCACAAAGAGATCCTGGAGCGCTATCAAAAACTCAACCTTGCACCGTATAAAGGTTTCGTGAATCCTGTCTATAAGGTAGAGCGCAACGCCGACGGTGAGATCACGGATGTGAAACTCGATTTCACGGAAGGGTATATTGAGCAACACCTGCGTTACAGTCGCGACTATAGTCCGCTGCCGAGTGTCAATTAATGTACAAAGGGACAATGTACAATGTACAAAATAGCCCTGCCGATATCAAAGAGTATAGCGAATAGAATTCTTCTATTGCAGGCTATCCATGGAGATCCGCTTATGCGGGTCTCTTCGGATATGCCGGACGATGTGATCGTGTTGCACGATGCGCTCGCGCGCCTGCGCGAATATAAAAAAGGAGAGCCGCTGACACTCTATCTGA
>CAMIZK010000004.1 GCA_946403315.1 uncultured Bacteroidales bacterium
GAGCATCTGACTGTTAATCAGGGGGTCCTAGGTTCAAGTCCTAGAGGGAGCGCAAGAGTGACGGCTGAAAAGTCGTCACTCTTTTACTTTATAAAAAAAATAAAAAAAAATCGCGCGCGCTTGCATATATGAAAAAAAAGTTGTAACTTTGCGCAATTTTTCGAATTGGACACTAAAACAATACAGATATGGGACTTTTTTCTTTTACACAAGAGATCGCTATAGACTTGGGAAC
Organism: uncultured Bacteroidales bacterium; assembly: GCA_946403315.1. Classification (GTDB taxonomy): domain Bacteria; phylum Bacteroidota; class Bacteroidia; order Bacteroidales; family Paludibacteraceae; genus Colicola. The sequence continues at coordinate 236 of CAMIZK010000004.1, forward strand.
GGCGAACACCATCATCATGTGTGATGACAAGATTGTGGTAGATGAGCCTTCGGTAGTAGCCATCTCGATGGCAGACAACAAGATGGTTGCTGTCGGTCGCAAAGCACAACAGATGATCGGTAAGGGAGGTACGATGATTCGTACCGTACGTCCGCTTCGTGACGGTGTGATTGCGGATTTCTATGCTTGCGAGATGATGATTCGCGGTATGATCAAGATGATTCCGAAGCAGGCGCGTTTATTCTCACCTTCGATCCGTATGGTGGTTTGTATTCCTTCGGGTTCCACCGAAGTGGAGATCCGTGCCGTGCGTGACAGTTCGGAGCATGCAGGCGGTCGGGATATCTACATGATCTACGAACCGATGGCCGCAGCAATCGGTATCGGTATCGATGTGGAGAGTCCGGAAGGATGTATGATCGTCGATATCGGTGGTGGTACGACGGAGATCGCTGTGATCTCTTTGGGCGGTATCGTCAGCAACAAGTCCATCAAGATCGCCGGTGATGACTTCAACCAGGATATCATTGAGTATATGGGCCGTATGCATAATCTGCGTATCGACGAACCGACGGCTGAGCGGATTAAGATTCAAGTGGGTTCCGCGTTACCGGAACTGGAAGATGCGCCGGAAGATTTCGTCGTTATCGGTCCGAATAAAGTGACAGCACTCCCGATGTCGGTTCCTGTCAGCTATCAGGAGATCGCACACTGCTTGGAGAAGAGTGTCTCGAAGATCGAAGGTGCTATCCTGCAGGCATTGGAAACCACGCCGCCTGAGTTGTATTCGGATATCGTGAAACGCGGTATCTATCTGACCGGTGGTGGTGCCTTACTGCACGGTCTGGCAAAACGTCTGACGGATAAGATCACTATTCCGTTCCACGTAGCCGATGATCCGTTGCATTCGGTAGCACGCGGTACCGGTGTGGCGCTGAAGAACGTCAATAACTTCGGCTTCCTGCTTCGCTAAACGATAGCGGACTATGCGGACATTGCTCAAAATAGTGCAACGTTACAGCAACTTCCTGGTGTTTCTTGCCTTGGAAGTTGCTGCATTTATGCTTATCAGCCGCAACAATGCCTATCCCCGCAGCAGTATGTTCAGCACGGCCAATAGCTTCATCGCCTGGCAGTACGAGCAGATCAGCGCTATAGGCGACTATTTCGGTCTGCAAGGTCAAAACGAAGCGTTATCCAAAGAGAATGCGGAACTGCGTAACCGCTTGAGTGAACTGGAAGCACAACTGACCGGTGATTCCATCCAGTATAAAGAAGGTAAGGTGGTGCAGATGACCACGAAGAAACTGCATAACTACCTCACTATCAACCGGGGTAGCCGGAATGGCCTGGTACGTGGTCAAGGCGTGATCAACGGAGACGGAGTGGTGGGTATTGTCCGGACAGTCGGTCAGAAATACAGCATCGTCTTACCGCTGATCAACACCCACACCAACCTCAGTTGCCGTTTTGCCAAGAATGACTACGTAGGCATCCTGCAATGGGACGGCAAAGATTGCCGTTTTGCCCAATTGACCGACGTAGCTACGCATATCGATGTACAACTGGGAGACACGATTGTTACCAGTGGATTGAGTAGTGGTTTTCCAGGAGGAATTCCCGTTGGAATCGTAGAAAATTGCAGTCGGAAAGAAGGCGATTCGTACTATACGATCCGGGTTCGGCTGCAGGTGGATTTCAAACGGCTGCGGTATATCGAGGTGGTACAAAACATGAATATGAACGAATTGGAGGAACTGGGAAATGGACTGGACTAGCTGGCTCAAACAATTCGGACGATACATCGGGGTGATGTTACTGCAGGTATTCCTTTTTGACCAGTTGCAGTTCTTCGGTTTATGCCATCCGTATATCTACGTGCTCTGCCTGCTCATGATGCCGATCACGTTGCGGCATAATGCAGACCTGTGCATCGGTGCCGTGGCCGGACTGGTCATGGACCTGTTCAGTAACTCGCTGGGCATCCATATGGCGGCTTGTGTACTGATCATGTTCGTCCGGCGGTATCTGTTAAGCTTCCTGATCAATGAACATGACCGACTCAACGAACAGATCAGCCTGCGTGCCATCGGGTTGATCGCCTTGCTGGAATATACGATTATTCTGGTGCTGCTCCACCACGGCTTGATCTTCCTGCTCAGTGCATGGAGTTGGCATTATATCGGAATGGTGATCCTGGAAACGCTGATCAGTTCTATCGTCACCGTCTCCGTCATCATAGGCTTTAATGCGTTAAGATACAGATGATTAACGATCCCAATTATAAACGTGCTTATGTGATCAGCGGCATTGCTGTTGTGATCGTTTTGGCGTATGTGATTCGGTTGTTTTATTTGCAGGTCATCGACCAATCGACCGCTAACCAGGCGGAGAGTAACGCGCTGGTGAAACAGACGATCTACCCTTCCCGTGGTTTGATCTATGACCGGAACGGGGAACTGCTGGTGTTTAACCAGCCTATCTACGAAGTGACGATGGTGGTGCGTGATATGGGAAAGCAGTTTGATACCATTGCGTTCTGTAACTGTCTCAATATCAGTCGAGAAGATTTCGAAGCACGCATGGTGGAGATCAAAGACACCAAGAAAAACAGGGGATATTCTTCCTGGACACCGCAGGTGTTCATGAATCAGCTTAAGAAAGAAGATATCGCAGCGCTGCAGGAGTCCCTCTATCTCTTTCCGGGTATCCATCTGCAGAAAAGAACCCTTCGTGATTATACCTATTGCTCGGCAGCTCATGTCTTAGGCAGCGTAGGTGAAGTGAATCAGAGCGATATGGATCGCGATGACTACTACGGACGCGGTGATTATGCCGGTCGAGATGGCTTGGAGAAGACCTATGAGAAGCAGTTACGCGGTGAGAAAGGAGTGGAGGTGTTGATGCGTGATGCTCGTGGACGAATCCAAGGCAGTTATCAGGACGGTAAACAGGATAAACCGGCTAAAGCCGGTACGGATCTGCAGATCACGATCGACATTCAATTGCAGATGTTAGCGGAAGAACTGCTGGCTAATAAACTCGGCAGTGCCGTGGCTATCGAACCCAAGACCGGTGAGATCTTAGCCTTGGTCTCCACGCCGGCATGGGATCCTAAAGTGCTTGTGGGAAAAGAACGGAGTGCTAACTACAACGCGCTGCTTAAAGATCCTAACCGTCCGTTGTACAACCGGGCCACGCAGGCGATGTATCCCCCGGGGTCTACGTTCAAAACCATCATGACGCTGGTCTGCATGCATCAGAAGAGTCTGACGGTCAACACCGTCTATCCTTGTTCCGGTAAGGAGAGTAAACCCATTCCGTGTACCCACCATCATGGTTCCGCCATCACGCTCGAGAATGCGATTGAGCAGAGTTGTAACCCCTATTTCTGGTGCGCGTTCCGGGATCTGCTGCAGAAAGACGGATACGGAAAGGACAATGCAGATTTCCGGAAACGGTATGAGTCATGGCGAAACGACGTGATGTCCTTCGGTCTGGGACAGAAATTCCAAGATACCGATATCGGTGACCAGTCTGCCGGTAGCATACCAAGTCTGGCTCTGTATGACCGGTTGTACGGTAAGACGGGCTGGAAAGCCATCACCATCCGCTCGCTCAGCATCGGTCAGGGAGAGTTACTGGTTACACCGCTACAGTTAGCCAATCAGGCAGCTATCATCGCCAATGACGGCTATTACATCACACCGCATCTGAATAAGAACGACTCGATGTTAAGTCATATCCATCATGTAGATATCGAGAAACCCTATTTCGATATCCTCAAGAACGGTATGCAGCGGGTGATGATCTACGGTACAGGCCGGCATGTGGCGATTGACAGTCTGCATATGGCCGGTAAAACCGGTACGGCGCAGAATCCGCATGGTAATGACCATGCCGTCTTCATCGGTATGGCGCCGGTGGAAGATCCGCAGATCGTAGTAGCGGTCGTTGTAGAGACCTCCGGATATGGTGCCACCTGGGCAGCGCCTGTGGCCAGCATGATGATGGAGCAGTACCTGACCGGAGAAGTGAAACGCAAGAACATGAAGAGAGAGTATATCAACAAGGTAGTACCGAATGCAAGCGTCAAGAAGCAGTAACATATGGAAAAACTTGGATTGGATCACTGTCGGTCTCTTCCTGACCCTGATGCTCCTGGGCTGGCTCAATATCTACGGAGCCAGTTATACCTTCGATTCCACCAGCATCATCGATTTCTCCAACCGTGCCGGAAAACAGTTCCACTGGATACTCGGTACGTTGGTCTTAGCGGTGGTTCTGCTGCTGATTGACTATAAGACCTACGATATTCTGGCCTATATCGCCTATGGCGCAATGATCTTGCTTCTATTGGCCACACCCGTCTTAGCGCATAACATCAAAGGCTCTATGTCCTGGATCTCCATCGGTCCGGTGAGCCTGCAACCGGCGGAGTTTGCCAAGTGTATCGTCGCTTTGGCTGTCGCCAAGTATATGGGGCGGTATGAGTTTAAGATACGAACCTGGAGGGATATGATCATCCCGTTTGGCTTGATCGGTGTACCGATGCTTATCATCATGGTATGGCAGAAAGAAACGGGTTCGGCATTGGTGTTCCTCGCCTTCCTGTTAGCGTTTTACCGGCAAGGTATGAGCGGTTATGTACTATGGGTAATTGCCGCCGTAGTGGCACTGTTTATCACCAGTATCCGCTTGGGTGATGAGGTATTACCCTTAGGTACCGGAAGTGTGGGTATCTTAACCTGTATGCTGCTTCTGACCGTCGTGGAGATATACTTCCTTTGCAAGGAACACCGCATGCGTTATCAGGCGCTGATCTTAGTAGGCAGCGTGATCGGCATATACGGGTTGGCACTGATACTCAATATCTTTGTTACCATTCCTTTTGACTGGCTATCGATGGCGGTGGTGCTGCTGTTAGTCGCTTATAACATCGGTATCAGTCTCTATTGGCATAAATACAAACTGCTCATCTTAGCCGGTTTCACCATTTTCTGTATGGGTTACACCCATGCCTGCAAATATGCTTTTTCGCATGTGCTGCAACCGCACCAACGGATCCGTATTGAGGTGCTGTTGGGCATGAAAGAAGATCCCAACGGAGCCGGGTATAACGTCAACCAGGCACGTATCGCTATCGGTTCCGGACGATTCACCGGCAAAGGGTATCTCAATGGTACGCAAACCAAACTGCAGTTTGTACCGGAACAGGATACGGACTTTATCTTCTGTACCGTAGGGGAAGAATGGGGATTCCTCGGTTCGATAACCGTCTTGGGACTTTACCTCTTCTTTATCTTACGCCTCATCAAGATAGCGGAACGGCAACGGAATGTATCCACCCGCATCTACGCCTATATTGTGGCCGGTATCTTCCTCTTTCACCTTACGGTGAACGTAGGTATGGTATTGGGTTTGTTACCCGTCATCGGTATCCCGTTACCGTTCTTCAGTTACGGCGGTAGTTCGTTATGGGGATTCACGTTACTGCTGTTTATCTTACTCCGCTTGGATGCAGCGCGTATGGAACAATTGCGATAAGTATGTTTGTTACGGATCCAATAGGAATCAAAGGTGAAGAAGAAGCCGCCAAGATGCTGGAGAAAAAAGGCTATACCATCCTAGCGCATAACTGGCGCTTGGGACATTGGGAGATAGACCTGATTGCGGAGAACAAGCAGGAGATCGTTTTTGCGGAAGTGAAAGCCAGAACGACGATGTTCGGTAATATCCGACCGGAGGAATACGTCGATGAAGCCAAGAAAAAACGAATGATCACTTCCGGTAATGCATTTGTACGGCATAATAAGTCCAATAAAGCACTGCGTTTTGATATCATCGGTATCGTAGTCGATCCGCAGACGATGGAAGTGACGTACCGAACACACATAGAGAATGCTTTTCAACCCTCCACACGTGCTATCACAAGCGGTAGTCACAGTGCGGCATGGTTATGGGGACATAAAGGAACCAAGAGAAGATGAATAAGGAGTTTACATACGATGTGATAGTAGTAGGAGCCGGTCACGCAGGATGTGAAGCGGCCAGCGCGGCTGCCCGGATGGGTAGTAGGACGCTACTCATCACCATGGATATGAATAAGATTGCCCAGATGAGCTGTAACCCCGCTGTGGGTGGTATCGCGAAGGGGCAGATCGTGCGTGAGATAGATGCCTTGGGAGGACAGATGGGAATCGTCACCGACCGCAGTGCTATTCAGTTCCGTATGCTCAATCAAAGCAAAGGAGCGGCGATGTGGAGTCCACGCAGCCAGAGTGACCGGAAACGGTTTATCGAAGAGTGGATCAAGGTGCTCAGTCATACAGAGAACTTGTTCATCTGGCAAGATATTGTAACCAGTCTTATTATCAAAGATAATAAGGTATGTGGTGTACGCACGATGTTAGGTATTGAGATGGAAGCACAGGCAGTAGTACTCACCAACGGCACCTTCCTCAACGGTCTCATGCATTGCGGTAAGACTCAGATACCCGGTGGACGCACCTCTGAACCTGCTTCACATGGTATCACCGAGCAGTTAGTGGAATTAGGGTTCAAGAGTGACCGTATGAAAACCGGTACACCTGCCCGTATCGATGCACGTTCTATCGATTTCAACGGACTTATTCGGCAAGATGGAGATAACGACTGGCATCAGTTCAGTTACCTTCCAACTGTGCATCGTGTCCTCAAACAGATGCCCTGTTGGATCACGTACACCAATCCCGACACACATGAAGCACTACGTGCCGGATTAGCAGATTCTCCCCTTTTCAACGGACAAATTCGCAGTATCGGTCCCCGGTATTGCCCCAGTATAGAAACGAAGATTGTCACTTTTGCCGATAAAGAGGCACATCAGATCTTCCTGGAACCGGAAGGAGTAGATAGTAATGAGTATTATGTGAACGGTTTTTCCAGCAGTCTGCCGTGGCAGGTTCAATTAGCCGGTTTGCGTACGATTAAAGGATTGGAACACGTCGTGCTGTACCGACCGGGTTATGCAATTGAATATGACTTCTTTGATCCCACCCAGTTACATCATACCTTGGAGACCAAACAGATTAAAAATTTGTTTTTTGCCGGACAGATCAATGGAACTACCGGTTATGAAGAAGCCGCAGGACAAGGCCTGGTGGCAGGTGTGAATGCCCATATTAATGTACATGGAGGAGCTCCCTTCACGATGAGCAGGGATGAGAGTTATATCGGCGTACTGATTGATGATCTCGTCAATAAAGGAGTGGATGAACCCTATCGTATGTTCACTTCTCGAGCCGAGTACCGTATTCTGTTACGGCAGGATAATGCGGATGAACGACTCACCAAACGCAGTTATGAAATGGGTCTGGCCGACCGGGAACGGTATGATCTGTTATGCAAAAAACAAACAGATTGTTCCGATTTCATCGGCTATTTACAGAGTACGACGGTGCATAAAAGTCAGATCGATACCTGGTTGGAATCGATTGGAAGCACCGCCTTACATGAAGGATGCAAACTTAGTGACCTGATTTTACGTCCACAAGTAAGTATCAAGACGCTGGCAGAAGTGTTTCCGGAATTGAAAGCAAAAGTGAAAGAATTCTCCGATGAAACCGTAGAAAGTTGCGAGATTCAAGTAAAGTACGCCGGTTATATCAAACGGGAACGGATGGAAGCTGCCAAATTGCAGCGACTCGACCAAATCCGCATACCCGATACGTTTAATTACGAAGAAGTGCAAAGTTTGAGTACGGAGGCACGACAGAAACTCAGTCGTATCCGTCCAACATCCATCGGAGAGGCCCAACGCATCCCGGGTGTAAGTCCTAATGATATCAGTGTTTTATTGGTATTAATGGGTAGATAATGAAGAATTTTAGTTTGTAAACAAACTAACATAAAATGTTTCACGTGGAACACTAACAATAATAGATATGAATGCAGAACAAGTAAAAGCAGCTATTCGTAATGTGCCTGATTTTCCGATACCGGGCATACAGTTTAAGGACATCACTACTGCGTTGGCAAGACATGATTGCTTAACGTGGATGAAAGATGAGATTGTAAAGCGTTACAAAGATTTAGGTATCACGCAGGTGGTAGGTATCGAATCGCGTGGATTCATTCTGGCGCCGGCAGTGGCTATTGAGATTGGTGCAGGATTTGTGCCTATCCGTAAGCATAATAAGTTACCGGCAGAAACGGTATCCGTTACCTACGCCAAAGAGTACGGAGACGATACCATTCAGATGCATAAGGATGCATTATTACCGGACGACGTCGTGCTTATTCACGATGATATCCTGGCTACCGGCGGATCGATGGAAGCAGCGATTAACTTGGTGAAGAAATTAGGCGTTAAGAAGATCTACGTCAATTGCATCATTGAACTCGAAGGTCTCAACGGACGCAAGTATCTGGAAGGAAAGGCTGAAAACGTCGATTGTCTGTTCGGTATAGAAGTGGACGAATAAGATAAAGGTGATAGGTTATTGGTTATAGATGAAAGGATCGGACGATCATATTAAACTATTGCTTAAGCGCATACCGGAGAGTCCCGGTGTGTACCAGTACTTTGATAAAGAGGGACAGATTATCTACGTAGGCAAAGCCAAGAACCTGCATCGACGGGTGAACAGTTATTTTAATAAGGATCATCAATCATCCAAGACCCGTCAACTCGTAGCCCATATCGCCGATATACGGTACGTGGTGGTAGATAGTGAACAGGATGCGTTCTTATTGGAGAATAACCTCATTAAGCAGTATCAACCGCATTATAACATCCTGCTCAAAGACGGAAAATCCTATCCTTCCATCTGCATCACACGGGAACCCTACCCTCGTATCTTCAAGACACGGACGATCAATAAGAAATCCGGTGAGTATTACGGTCCGTACAGTTTCGGAAATACGGTTGATCTGGTATTGGAGTTAATTCATAAACTCTATCCGATACGAACCTGTAATATTCCACTTTCTTCCGATTCCATCGAGAAAAAAAAGGTGCGAGTGTGTTTAAAATACCATCTGCATAACTGCTGCGGGATTTGCGAAGGAATAGGAAAAGAGGTGTATGGAGAATGGATTGAGCAGGCCAGACAACTCATCAAAGGAGATGCACACGATATAGGACGGCAGTTGGAGCAGGAAATGCGGATGAAATCGGAAGAACTTAAGTTTGAAGAAGCCGCTGAGATCAAACGGAAGATTGAACTGTTAGAGCAATTTAAGAGCAAGACTATCATCACTACCTCCATCGCACGCGATGTGGATGTGTTCGGGTACGATGAGCAGGATGATAAGGTCTATATCTCCATGCTGCATGTGCATAAGGGATCGATTGTACAGGGTCAGACCATCGAATACCGGCGGAAGATGGAGGAGGAGAAAGAGGAACTGCTGGCGATGGGAATGATGGAGTTGCGACAACGTCTGGAAAGTAACACCAAAGAGGTGATTGTTCCGTTTATACCGGAGGTTTTTGACGAGAACCTGCAGATACATATCGCGCTCAGCGGGGACCGGAAGAAACTCTTGGATTTAGCGATGCAGAACGTAAGGCAGTATAAGTTAGACCGCCTCAAACAGGATGATAAACTGAATCCGGAACAACGCGGTGTACGGATCTTAACGGAACTGCAACAGATGATGGGCCTCCCTACCCTGCCTCGATGGATTGACTGCTTCGATAACTCGAATATACAAGGAGAGAATGCCGTGGCCGGTTGTGTGGTCTATCGGATGGCAAAACCCAGTAAGAGTGATTACAAGCGGTTTGAGATCAAGACGGTAGAAGGACCGGATGATTACGCGTCTATGCGGGAAGTAGTGCGGAGACGGTACCAGCGTCTGATGGACGAAGGAGGACAACTACCCGATCTCATCATCGCCGACGGTGGTTTAGGTCAGATGAATGCGATACGGGAAGCAGTGGAGGATATGTTGGGGTTACAGATTCCGATTGCGGGTCTGAAGAAAAATGACAAACACCGCACCCAGACACTGCTGTACGGATTTCCTCCGGTAGAGATCAGCATGCCCGTCACGAGTGAAGTGTTCCGTCTGTTGACGAATATACAGGATGAAGTGCACCGATATGCCATTACCTACCATAAGATGAAGCGATCCAAGGCACAGATTCATAGTCAACTCGATGATTTACAGGGAGTTGGTGCAGTTACCAAGCATAAATTGTTAACACATTTCGGTTCCGTGAAACGTGCTGGAGCAGCTACGAAAGAGGAAATGATAGATTTACTCGGAACACACAGAGGATCAATGGTTTACGAACAATTACAGGCAAAAATAAGTCTCTGAGAATTGAATGAAAAGCAAGAACATGATATCTTATACAGTAAAAAAGGCGAAAGGCAAAGGGTTAAAGGCGAAAGAAGAAAGCCTCATCTTGATTAATGAGCAAGGTGAGGAAGTGAGTGCGTTGGAGATCTTGCGTGCCACCGAACCACATCGCGTCTTTGCGTTCGACGGAAAGATGGGTGCCGGAAAGACGACCTTCATCAAGAAACTCGTCGAGTTGATGGGTACGATGGATGTGGTGAACAGTCCGACGTTTGCGATCGTGAATGTGTACGACGTGGAACAACCGTACAAGGGAGAGGTCTATCATTTCGACTGTTACCGGTTGAAGGACATCCGGGAAGCGTTGGACTTCGGAGCGGAGGAGTACCTCTATTCTGGGAACTACTGTTTCATCGAGTGGCCGGAGATGATTGAAGCCATCCTGCCGGACGACACGGTATGGATACATATCACGCCATTGGAGAATGGAGATAGGAGATTGGAGATTGGTAATTCGTAATTTTAAATTTTTAATTCGTAATTGACACACATGATAGAAGTTAATAATATATGGAAATCGTTCGGTGAGCTGGAAGTGCTGAAGGGTGTTAACCTGGAGGTGCAGAGGGGGGAGATCGTCGCGATCATCGGTAAGTCAGGTGCCGGTAAGACTACCCTACTCCAGATCATCGGAACCTTAGACCGTCCGACGAAGGGAGAGGTGATTATTAACGGCGAAAGGCTCATGGCGAAAGGCGAGAAGGCACTTGCGGCTTTCCGGAATAAGCATATCGGTTTTATCTTTCAGTTCCATCAACTGTTGCCGGAGTTCACGGCCTTGGAGAACGTGTGCATTCCGGCGATGATTGCGGGAGAGAAAGAGCGTGATTACAAACCGAGAGCGGAGAAGTTGTTACGTGACCTGGGACTCGGTGATCGCATGGACCATAAGCCGAATGCGTTGTCGGGTGGTGAGAAACAGCGTGTAGCCGCAGCCAGAGCATTGATTATGAGTCCGGATATCATCCTGGCCGATGAACCGACGGGTAGTCTGGACGAGCATAACAAGAAGGAACTAAGTGATTTGTTGTTGCAGTTACGCAAAAACTACGGTCAGACGATCCTGTTGGTGACGCACGATAAGGAACTGGCATCTATCGCAGATCGGGTGATAGAGATTAAAGATGGTGTTATTGTATAAAGGTTATAGGTTATGGGTTACAGGTTATGGGTTATAGGGTTAGCCGCGTTGTTGTTGACAGCTTGTCAGCAGGGTCGGCAGTATTGGTCCGCACAGACGGAACCGCAGCAGATGGAGATCGTGCGGTTTGATAAGGCATTGCTCAATGTGCAGGCGCAGACTGTGGAACAAGACATACGGGATCTGTATGCCACGTATCCGGAGTTTATGCCGCTTTGGGTGGAGAATATATTAGGAATCCCTTCGCAAGATACCGCGTTTTTGGCACAACAATTGCCGTTGTTTTTGGAAGACACACTCTATGGTTTTAAGCAGACGAATGCCAAGGAGAAGGAACTGTTTGCAGACATATCCGATTTGCAACAGTCTGTTAATAAAGCCTTTACGCGTATTCGTTCGATATATCCGAATTGGGAGTTCCCTACCCTATACCTGTTTATCTCGGGTTTTCAGACACCGATCTATATGGAGGATGAGTTAATCGCTATTGGGGCGGATATGTATTTGGGTAGTGACTATCCGTATTATAACTACGTCGTGTATGATTACCAGAAACAGACGATGCGCAAGGAGTGCATTCCGGTGGATGTGGTAAGTGCCTATCTGTTCCGGAATATATCGTTTACAAGTGGTCAGAACCGCTTGTTGGACCAGATGATATATAGGGGTAAGATTATGTATCTGACGGCGCAGATCTTTGATGACCTGCCGGGATATGAGGTGATGGGCTGGACGAAGGAACAATGGGATTGGTGCGTAGTCAATGAAGAAGCGATCTGGCATCATATGATGGACCAACGGGATCTATTTAAAACGGAACATCTGGTCATCTCCAATTATCTGAACGATGCCCCCTTCACGTCAGAGGTGAGTCAGGAAAGTCCGGGTAGGTTAGGTATCTGGATGGGTTGGCGGATTGTGGAGTCGTATATGGAACATAACGAAGAGGTGACGCTGCAGGAACTGATAGCGGAACCCGATGCACAAAAGATATTGGAAGATAGTTATTATAAACCATAAGAAAACATGAGAAAACATTGGATCGATAATTTACGTTGGGTGACCGTACTGCTGGTACTCTTTTACCACGTTATTTACTACTACAACGGCAAAGGGGTAGTAGGCGGAATAGGTGGTTTCGGAGGTCCTCAGTACCAAGATTTTGTGATGTATCTGCTCTATCCTTGGTTCATGCCTCTTTTGTTCTTGCTGGCAGGCATCAGTGCCCGGTACGCATTGGATGCACATTCGGAGAAAGAGTGGTTTCAAAGCCGCACCCGCAAGTTATTAGTGCCTGCTACAATAGGATTATTTGTTTTTCAATGGATCGCCGGTTATTTCAACACGCATACACTTAGTTATACGAATGGAATAGACATGCTTGCCGACACTCCGGGCATCATTAAGTATGTGGCGTGGTCGCTGAGCGGAACAGGTCCGTTATGGTTTATACAGGATCTATGGTTGTTCAGTCTGGTTTTGCTGCTCGTTCGGAAGGTGGATGCACAAGATCGGTTCTACGGGTTCTGCGGGAAGATGGGTTTGGCAGGAATTATCCTGTTGGGCGTATTGTATTGGTTAGGTACCCGAACGCTGATCATGAACCCTCGTCCCGAAAGTTTGGATGGTCTTTATAACGGATACAAACCATTCTTTTATCTTCTTTTCTTTTTGAGCGGATACTTTGTCTTCTCGCATGAAAATGTATTAACGTCATTACGAAAAGGATGGATACCACTGATGGTGTGCGCCGTAGCAAGCGGTATAACATTATTAATCACTACCTTCGGTGAAGATAACACGACTCCTGTGTACCTAAGCAGTCCACTCAATTGTGTGTATGGATGGCTGATGTGTCTTGCCATGATCGGATGGTTCGCTGCCTGCTTTGATGACCGGAAATCCAAGTTTGCAGATTACATGTGCCGCAATAGTTTTGCTATCTATGTAGTTCACTATATAATCATCTCCGGTTTGGGGTACAGCATGAAGGTTTATACAACGCTTCCTCCGGTTGCGATGTACGTGTTGCTTACGGTTGCCGTATTTACGTTGTCGCCGCTGTTAGTAGAACTAATACGCCGAATTCCTGTTATCAGATGGTGCGTACTGGGAGAGAAAACAAAACAAATCAAGAATTGAAAAATAACCATGAATAGAGCAGATTTTCCGATATTGAAGCAGCAGGTACACGGACGAGAATTAGTGTACCTGGATAATGCAGCCACGAGTCAGAAGCCTCAGTGCGTCATTGATGCGATTGTGGAGGCCTATAGCACGTGGAACAGCAATATCCACCGCGGTGTGCATCATCTGAGTCAAGTGGCCACCGCCCATCATGAGGAAGCACGAAAAGCGGTAGCGAATTTTATCGGTGCGAAGAGCAGTGATGAGATCGTGTTCACCAAAGGTACGACAGATAGCCTGAATGCGCTTGCTTTCTCCTATGGAGAAGCTTATATCCATGAAGGTGATGAGATCATCGTCAGCGGTCTTGAGCATCATTCGAACATCGTACCATGGCAAATGCTCTGTGAGCGCAAGAAAGCGGTGTTGCGACATATTCCACTACTCGATGACTTATCGCTCGATATAGCGGCTTTTAGGGCACTTCTGAGCGATCGTACGAAGTTAGTGAGTGTAGCGCAGGTAAGTAATGTCTTAGGAACGATCCAACCGGTGGAAGAGATCATTAAGTTGGCGCATGAGAGGAACATACCTGTTTGTATCGACGGCGCGCAGAGTGTGCCGCATATGTCGGTCGATGTGCAGGCGCTGGATTGCGATTTCCTCGTCTTCTCCGGTCATAAGATGTACGGACCGACGGGTATCGGTGTGCTGTACGGTAAACGGGAGTGGTTAGAGAAACTTCCGCCGCATGAAGGAGGGGGTGAGATGATTGACCATGTGCGCTGGAGCGGCACGACGTTCAATGAGTTGCCGTATAAGTTCGAAGCCGGTACACCTAATTTCGTAGGTTCTTATGCGTTGCATAAGGCGATCGAGTATATAGAAACCATCGGTTGGGAAGCTATTGAGGCCCATGAACGGAATCTGACGGAGTACTGTGAGCAGCAGTTAGTTGATTTAGGGTGTAAAGTGTATGGTGCCGGTCAACCGAAAGCAGGGGTCATTAGTTTTAATGTCGGTGCGATTCATCCTTTTGATATAGGCACGTTATTGGACCAGCAAGGAGTAGCGGTTCGTACGGGTCATCATTGTGCGGAACCGCTGATCGATGCGATGGGTGTTCCGGGAACGGTGCGTGTGTCGTTTGGTTTGTATAATGACAAGGACGACGTAGATGCTTTCATCGCGGCCTTGAAACGCACGATAGATATGTTATCATGAGGTTTTTCCTGATCGGAATAGTAGTTTTGGCAGGCGTTTTGACAGCGTCTGCTGATTCTTTGTGTGTGGTCAGTTATAATGTAGAGAACCTCTTTCATCCGGATAAGGACAGTATCACGAACGATGGAGAATGGACACCCGACGGCGAACGGCATTGGTCTTTTGCGCGCTATAACCGGAAGGTGGAGAACATCGCCCGGGTGTTGACGAATATCGGCGAATGGAGTGGAGTAGATGTAGTGGGACTGCAGGAGACTGAGAATGCGGCGGTGGTGAAGAAACTGTGTTATACGCTCAGACGGGGTGAGTACGGTTTTGTGCATTATGACAGCCCCGACCGACGCGGCATCGATGTCGCGCTCATCTATAAGAAATCCCGCATCGACACGCTTTCTTCGAAAGCCCTCAGCATTCTTATCCAAAGGGAACGATTATCTCAGCATTCAGACCTCAGAACTCGGGATATATTGTATGTCTCTGCGTTAGTAGATAAAAAAGACACGATCCATTTCTTTGTCTGCCATCTGCCGAGTCAACGGGGCGGAGCGGCAGAGAGTGCCTGGAAACGGGAAGCGGCTAAGGAGACTTTGCAGCAGGCGGTGGACAGTGTGCAGGAGACAAACAAAGATGCCAAGATCATCGTCATGGGGGATATGAATAGTGAGGATATAAGGGTTAGTGGATTAGTGGATGAGAGGATGAGAGGAAACGGAACGCACAAGTATCAAGGTAGATGGACTTATTTGGATCATTTCTATGTTTCGCCGTCCATACACGAAGTATCCACTGCACGTGTGTATGACGCACAGTGGATACAAGAGAATGATGAGAAATACTTGGGGTTAAAACCTCATCGCACCTATAACGGCTTCACCTATCAGAATGGGTATTCGGACCATCTGCCGATCGTGCTGATGGTATCATTTTAGTTTCGCCGCTTGGCCTTGGTTTTTACTGCCTTTACGGGAGATATATTCTTTCTCCTGTGCCCAGGCGGCATGTGCTGCTTCGATCGTTTTGTATTTCTTTTGACCTTTAAACAAACCGCCCCAATAGGCTAAGATCACGTAGTAATCGGTTCCCTTGGGTTGCGCGATGAAATGATCTCCGTCGTTATGGAAGCATTGGAGGTAGGAGTATTGGTCGTGTTTGCCGGTTCGGGTCCATTCATGCTTTTGGATGTCATAGCATTTACCGCTGTACGTCGCCAGGCGGTAATAGGGTTGGTTGTTCGCATCGTGGTTCTGCACGATGATCGTGCGACCGAAATACTGAAACTCATCTCCGGATAGGATAGAACCGCTGTACTCGGGTGCATTGGTGCAGTACAGCTTCCCGTCGCATTCGACGAACACCCCTTCTTCAAACCTTGCCGGGAAGGTAATATGTTTTCCTTCGCAGAGATATTCTCCGTTAGGACGGATCACGACGTTATTGCCGTTTTTCATCTCTAAGATGATCACTTCTCCTTCGGCAGCCATCTTCACGTCCCATATATCTTTGGATTGGATCTTGCTGTTTCCGGGAAGAGTTACTTTCTCGTAATAGGCGGTGAGGTTATCGTACGGATCGTCGATGTTGCTGTAGTCCCATTCTTCCCGGAACATCTTCCATGCCACACGGCCGTTAGCCAGACGGGTACCCAAGAACCGCATTCGGTTACTCTGCAAACCGGAAGCGCCGGGTTGCGCATACCGCAGGATATCGGCACGGAAGGTGGTATCTTTATAATCATACAAGCGGAATCGGCCGTATTCTCCTCTTAGTTCATCTACGGTCATCGGGTGATTCAACAGGAAGTTCCGTTCCCCGATGCTCGAGAATTGCGGCACGGGTCGCGTCACCGGTTGGGAGGACAAAAACCGTTCATACCGGCGAGCCATACGCACCTCTTCGTCTTTCTGGTCCTTCATGTAGTCGGCACGCTTCTCGTTCAAGATCTTATTGACTTTGTTTTGACGTTCCTCTTCCTGCTTCAACCATTCCGCCCAACCGTCGGTCTGGGGTTGGGTTTGCGGAGCCGGTTGGGTGGTCTCCTGTGCAGGGGTATAGTCTTTGAGGTGAGTGGACTGCTGCGGCTCCTCTTCCGGATCGGGATCGACGGGAACAGGGTCTCCCGGGTCCGGTACATACACGTCATGAATCGACTGACCTGCCATCTGTTCCAACTGTTGCAGGGCAGACTGTGCGCAGAGCAGGGTAGGGAACACCGCCGCTACCAAAAGAAACAAAACCTTTTTCATATTCAGAATAATGTGAGTTGTTTATTTTCAAAAATCTTAAATCCCACCTCGCAGTTGATACAATTCTCGTGCTGGCAGTAGTTCTGATAGAGGTGCAGTAACGCTTGCGTATCAGCGGCATTGCTAACCGCCTGACCTAACACTTTCCATTGACGCACCACCGTGTTGTTTTCAGCAGGGATTTTCTCCATCAGTCCCATGATCCGTTCTGCTTTGGCACGATCGTTTCGGTGCAACGCATAAGCGTATTTGTACGGAATGACGGTGTTGATCAACAGGATATCGATGCTGCTCTTCCCCACCGGTTTAGAACCGGAGCAAGATAACCATTCGGGTGACACTTTAAACAGCGCTTCCAATTCCTTCAGATCATCGGTGTCCAAGATTTTGCTTAGCAGGTTTTCGGATTGGTATAGCAGTTGTGCAAACTGCTGAATACGCAATTTCGGATTGTTCTGCGGTCGTAAACGCGCCTGTTTCCACATACTTCCGTCCATGGGAGTTAATCCGAACTTGGTGCGCAGAAACTCGTACTCTTTCGCCCATTCGCCATTCGTCCCTTCGCTATTAGCCGTTATAAGTCCCGCCTGTCCCATCAGGAGAGCGGTGAGTTGGAAGAGGTTATTGCGATGTTTCTGCAGGTACGACAGCGGTGTGTTAATGGCTAATTGTTCGAACGGCACACTATTCGTGTGAAAACCGAAGTTACGCGCCAAGGAGATATATAACGCATGTTCCCAACTGCCTTTGGTGATTTCCAACAGACGGTCAATGGACGCTTTCTTGCACTCCAGTCGTTTGCGCAATAAGGTCTTTCGCCAACCGTCCGATAACAGTTTAGGATCATGGATCAGATGTTCCGCACAGCCGATTCGGCGGATGGCACTGTCCATCTGCTGCGCCTCAGAAAAGAGGGCGGTCAGATAGTCCTTGTCAGAAGGGTAGTTGAGCTCACATTGCGGTACCAACTCCCCTTTGGAGTTATAGATGGGTTTATCAGCGGTACGAACCACATGCAGGATGACGTTGTCATAGGCTTTGTCGATATGATGGCGGTGTCTCTGCCAATCGGATGAGCACACATGGATCTCGATGTTTCCTACCCATTCCCGGTCACCGATCTTGATCCGTGCCGAACTGTAATCGGGACCTGCATCGCGGTTATGCGTTCCTACGGAAAGGATCTCCACTTTCCGTCCGTCGGTCGTCTGTTGCTCCATTCCTGCCCACAGACACCGTTCCCATATGTAATGCAGAACTATTTCAGGCATGTTTGTTTGCGAATTTGGGCGATAGTGAAACCACGAAGGGTTTTATAGTTTTGTCCTTCAACGGTTACTGCATGGTGCCATTTTTGAAGCCATTCTGCATGCTTAACGGGGTCTTTGAGTTCAGCATCAGCGAGTTGACGTGCTTGTGCAAACTCTCCGTTGGAGACTTTTTGGTTCTCAGTTAGGGAGTTCGGATCCCGATGTATGGGATAGTGGGACATGACGGTTTCGCCATAACGGTTGGTGAGATAGAACCGACTTCCGTTGGGCGGAGGTGTTCCAGTATACTTTTCGAACTTCTTGTTTAGCTTGACTCGTGCCATGATGGTTGTTGGTTTGATAGGGATTGACCCTTATTTTATCTGCTTTTAACCCCGTTCCGATTCCGTGTCGAGTCCGTGTCGTTGCCGTGTTTTGGACTATTAACGGGAGTTAACGGGAAATGATATATTACTTATCAAAGTAAACAATCATTCGATTGTAGTAAAACTTGCTAAGGCGCAGATGGAAACGGGGTGAACGGTAGGCGATGAAATTGCTATTAGAGGATTCGATGGGAGACAGTTCGTCCCAGAAGGCGTTGACAAAGGCATCTTGCCATTTGGGCCATTCCTTATTATAAAAATCATAATAGTTTAGATTTCGGCGTTCGATTTGTACATCTTCCACGATGCCGGTAGCATCATTGTAACTATAGGTGCGCCACAGATAAGAACTATCCGATAACAGGGTATAGTATTGTTCTTCGTCCATTGAAACACCTCCATAGACCTGCTCGATACTATCGACTTGTGCGATTGTGAGAATCGTTTGCTCCAACATGGAACGGATCATCGGGATGGTAGGATCTTCTTGTGTTACAGACAAAGAGCGATCGGGGAAACGGAAATAAATGAGACGGATAGAACACCCTTTGATATGTAGGATACCTTGGCGATTATTCGAATCCGTAAAGGTCATTAGAAGGGAATTCGGATGATCCAATTGGTTTAGCAAGGTAGAATAATTGTCCTGCAATGAAAGCGCACCCAGGTCATATTCCAACTGAAAATCCTTTCCGTCGAACGCATATATTCCGGTGTTTCCGTTGATATACATCGCCAGCATCAACCGGTTATCCACCATAAAGGCGCCGTGAATGATCGTATCAGCTTTACCCCATTCTATCTTAAATGCGTCCGTTGTCCAAAGGACTTCTTGCCCTTCCGCTCCATTCTCATAATAGAGGTATTCGTCTTTCCATGCATCACCTGTTTGGGGTTGGGTCATCAGACGACCGGAAGTCGGGTTCGTAATGCGTGCGATTGTGGACTGGCTGACAGTAAGAAAGACCGAATCCTGAATGAATAGCGCACGGAGATATCCCGGTTGGTCAAAGACATATTCACTGTTTTTGCCAGTAAAACTCAGATAGTTACCCCATTCGCCTACATCTACATAATTGACATCCCACTCTTTGGTTTGCGCCAAGGGGATAAGTCCTTCTCTTGGTATTTTTGTATCCTTGGCCGTCTTGCTTAGCTGCCCATCGGTCGTGATACAAAAATGATGATCCTCACCCATTTGGTAGCCATAATGAGAAAGACACGTGTTGGCATTCACCGTCACATATATATTTCCCTCTGATTCCGAAGGGGAATAAACTCTAAAATACGGCTGGAGACTTACCTCCATCTGTCCGATGAGAGACACCGTGTCACAGGTCATTTGCCAGGAATCATTTTCAGCGGCAGACTCCGTTGCTTGCGTTTTGCAAGCTGTCAGGCAGAGACAGGCAAGGAAGATGGGAATGAGGTGTTTCATTGGGATCGTATTTAAAATCGACTGCAAAAGTACAACAATTTTTGCAAATATGCAAACTTTTCTTGCATAATTCAAAAAAAAGCAGTAATTTTGCGCCAAAATTACAGGTTAGCACCGAAATTACCGGTTATGAGAAAGGTATTGGTATTAGCGATTGCGGTTTTGTGCATGGCATGGTGCGGTCAGAAGAGTTCTGAGACGCAGGAGAAAACGGCCATGCGAGTGATTCATCTGACGGATCTGCCGGCGGTAGATGCCGGGCTGGATAAATCGACTCCGGAAAGGCATTTTGCCTATCTGCGCGACCGACTGATCGTGCATTCGGACTTGGCAGACAGTATCGCTTACTGTTCGAACCCGTTCCTGATGAGTGCCCGTACCGCCTATGCGCAGCACCGTCCGTTGGTGATCAACCCTGATGTGGTTTGGATGGTGATCGAGAGCGGATTTGCCCACCACGTAGATGCGAACGCGGAAGAGTTACGCAGTAAGTTCGTGCCTTTCAAGGGCAAGGAGACGCTTGAGCTGACCTGCATGACGAGTCTGTTAGGTCAACCGGCAGACGTATGGGCACCGTTCTTCCCGAAATTCACCGAACAGATGAAACAATGGATGGATAGTACGTTGTTAGAGACGCTACAAGCGGATTTCTCGACGACGACACCGGTGACTCACATCGCATCGAACATCCTTATCATGAGTGCGATGCAGCATTATTTCGAGTACTCTATCATCTGTATCTGCGGCATTCCGGACATCTACTTAGAGGGCACGGCAGCCGACTGGAGACGGTTGATCGAAAAGACCGAAAAGTTGCGGGAATACGATCTGGACTGGTGGATCGACGAATTAGTGCCGGTACTGGAAAAGATCGCCCTTGCCGCCGAAGGAGAGGACGATATCGCTTTCTGGCAATCCATCATCAATAAGAAAGATCTGCCGGTAGAAGGACCGGAGATGTGCGGATGGACACCGCCGCATGAAGAGATCAACGGCTGGATCGTGAAGTTCTACCCGTATACCAACAATAACAACCGCAGAAGACTCGATTTTATCTACGATACCGACATCCGCGATTTGGCGCCGGAAACGGGTACCGCACCGCTGAAGTACACGGATTGGGACGGCACGGTGTATGACCTGGATATCCTTGCGGGCCTGGTAGGCTTTGAGGAAGACAGTACACGTGCCTTGCGGCCGGTAGTAGGATGGTGGATTGTGGAGAGAGATGAGGATGTGGAGATTAGGGATTAGAGATGTGGACGCTGTTGGCATTTATATCGGCACTGTGCTTGGGGTTTTATGATGTAAGCAAGAAGATTGCCCTGAAGGAGAACGCCGTGATCGATGTGCTCACGATGAGTGTGTGCGTGTCGGCGGTGCTGTTGGCGATTCCGTTGGTGCTCTCAAGTGTCATTCCGGAGACGATGACCGGTACGCATTTCTACGTGCCGAAAATGGATCTGCAGGCACACGGGTTGACACTGCTGAAGTCGGTGATCGTACTGAGCAGCTGGGTGTTCGGATATATATCGCTGAAGCACCTGCCGATCTCCGTGGTCAGTCCGGCACAAGCCACGAGACCGATGTGGACGTTATTAGGCGCGTTGGTGCTGTTTAACGAGCAGCTGAATACATGGCAGTGGATAGGCATTCTGCTGGCCATTTGCACGATCTTAGCTTTCAGCTTTCGATCTGCAGGAGTCAGGAGTCAGGAGTCAGGAATCCGAATTAATCAGAAATACTATATCGCTTTGGCGTTGGCGATATTGTTAGGGGCATGTTCGGGATTGTATGACAAGTACCTGATGCGGCAGTACGACCATAACGCCGTGCAGGTGTATTACACGATCTATCAGGCGGGGATGATGCTCATCGTATGGTTAGCTTTCAGAAGTCAGCATTCTTATCCCAAGGGAACGATTATCTCAGCCGTCAGAAGGCCTATTGTGAAGAAGGGCGTGATATGTCTGATCAGTGTATTTTTGATTATCTCCGATAATGTATATATGTTAGCACTGCGGGATCCGGATTCGTTGATTGCCGTGGTGAGTACGATACGAAGGGGAGGTGCCGTGATCGGATTTGCATATGGATTGATTTGGCTCAAAGAGAAAGATCCAGTACATAAGATACTTTGTATGATAGGTATTGGTGCCGGACTAATCTGTTTAGCGCTTGGTAGTTAATAATATAGAATCAAAAAAACAAAAAATATTCATTATGAAAAAGGTGTTCTTTTGTTTGGTGATGATGGTGGTATCAGCGGGGATGATGAAGGCGGAGACGATCAAGGGTAATGTGATTGACACGAATGGGGAAGCGATGCCTTTCGTGACGATCTCGGTGCTGGCACAGGACTCGACGCTGATTACCGGCGCCATTACCGATGAAGACGGAAACTACGCCGTGGATGTACAAAGTGACAAAGTACAAGGTACAAAGGGTTACATCATTCAGGCGTCGTATATCGGGTATCAGACGGCGTATGGAGGACCGGATTTTGTGATGAAAGGGGAGACGGAACGGTTAGCGGAAGTGGAAGTGAAAGCCAAGAAACCGCTGATCGAACGGCAGATGGATAAGTTGGTAGTGAACGTGAGTGCGAGTCCATTATCAGCCGGCAGTAACGGTAACGATATCTTACGTCGTGCGCCGGGTGTACGGATTGACAAGGACGGTAACATCACGGTGAACGGAAAGAGTGTAGAGGTGTACGTGGACGGCAAACCGTCGTACTTGAGTGGTCAGCAGTTGAAGGCGATGTTAGACGGTACGGACGGTAACACGATCGAGAAGATAGAGATCATCTCCAACCCGAGTGCCAAATACGATGCATCGGGTTCGGGCGGAATCATCAACATCAAGACGAAGCGGAACATGATGCAGGGTCTGAACGGTATGTTGAGTGCCGGTTACGGCGGAATGTATTTCGGTGATATCAAGCGATGGTTGAACATGGACATGGTATCGCTGAACCTGAACTACCGCGGTGAGAAGACTTATACCTTCGGTCAGCTGACGCAGGTGTATGCGGAGAACGATGTGGATTTTACCACGTACCGCAAGACGCCGACGACGGAGGGTTTGTCGAAATCGGGTTACGACATCGGTTTTCAGTACTACATGGTGAAGGTAGGTAACGACTGGTATATCGACAAGAAGAACACCTTTGGATTTATCCTGCAGGTTCCGTACATGAAGATGAATCAGAACAGTTCTCCAACGCGTAATGAGGCCTGGACGTACGATGTAGCGACGGGTGACACGGCACGGAGTATCACCCAGACGAAGACGCAGTATAAGGCACCGCAGCACACGGCGAACCTGAACTACACCCATATCTTTGACGAGGAGCTGGATCGGGAGTTGACGGTGAACATCGATTATAACCGGTACAACAACCTGTCGATGAACATGCAGAAGACGAACTACATGGGGGAGAAATTGCAGCAGTTGGATATCAACAGCAAACAGGTAGCGGATATCTACAGTGCGAAACTGGATTTCCAGACGAAGTTCTGGGGAACGGGTTTGTTAGAATGCGGTGTGAAGTATGCACTTTCCTCGACGGACAACCAGATGACGACGGACTCGACGGTGAATGAGAGTTTGATCAGCAGCACGCCGTCGAACTTCCTGTACCAGGAACATGTGGCAGCGGCGTATATCTCGGCCGGCAAGCAGTTCGGTGAACACTGGAGTGTGAAATTGGGTCTGCGCGGTGAATACACGTTCAGTCACGGCGATTGGAAGAGTGCGGACAGCGTGACGAACCGCAGTTATTTCGATCCATTCCCGACGGCGTTTATCGGTTACACGAGTAGTCCGTTAGGTAAGATTGGTCAGCCGATCGCGGTGAGTGCCAGTTACACGAGACGTATCAAACGACCGAACTACTGGATGCTGAATCCGTTCCGGCAGTACACCGATGCGTACAGTTACAGCGAAGGTAACACGGAGTTGAAACCGGAGTATAACAACGACGTGGAGATTAATTTCAGTTGGACGCAGTACCTGAACATGACGTTTAACTTCGGTCACACGCAGGATATGTTCTCCCAACCGGCGACTATTCTGCCGGACGGAATGGGGTACGTGAAATGGAAGAACTTCGGTACCTGCACGACGCACGGTATCAACGTGTCGCTGACGGAGTTGCCGATCGTTCCTAAATACGCGTCGATGCCGGACGGAACGCGTATGATGCAGGGAGCCTGGTTGGCATTGACAGTGAACGGCGGATGGATGCATTTTATTAACAAGTCGTATGAGAAAGATGCAGCCGGTAAACCGGTGTATGAGAACCGGAACCATTACGGCCATGTAGGCGGCACGTTGTCAGCATACTTACCGAAGGACTGGACGATGACGTTGGATGCCAACTGGTCAAGTCCGATGACGACGGGTTATGACCGGGACGGCGGTATGTATTTCATGAATTTCGGTGTACGGAAGATGATCATGAGTAAGGGTCTGATCCTGAATCTGAACGTACAGGATCTGGCACGATCACTGAGTTTCGAGACCCATAACGAGGGCATGCAAGAGGGGTATGCAAGTTGGTACAAGAACACTGTACGGAGCCAGAAAGTGATGCTGAGCGTGACGTGGATGTTCGGTCAATATCAGCAACACCAGCAACGTAAAGTGGGTGATATGGATGAGTTAGACCGCTTAGGAGGAGGCGGAGGTGTGAAGACGAATTAGCTGTTGGCTATTGGCTGTTGGCTATTAGCTAAAAGCTAACGGCTAATGGCTAAAGTGGACAAGAATTGTCTTAAGCACTGTTGCCACATAGTCCAGTTATGCTTCCCATGCAGTTCGATGAACGTGTGTGGGAAGTTGTTTTTTAGCATGCGTTTATGAAACCTCTTTCCATTCGGTTTTAAAAAATCCTGCTTGCCTATATAGATGGAGTAATGGAGGTTGGAGTCTTTAGGCAGTTGGGCTTTGTAGAGAACAGGCGAGAAAAGACCCACTTCATGGATACGATCAGGCCGGTAGTTAGCGATGTTCGCCGCGATGCGTGCACCGTCACTCAGACCGGCGACGGCACAGGTGGTAGGGTGGTAGAGGGAGTCGATGCTATCGATGAGGAGACTGACCGATTTCTCGATCTGATGCTCATGACTCATGAAGGGATAGCGGATGACGGACTTCCACAGTTTCTTATGACACGGTCGCTCTTTGATGACCCACCGGTTACAATCGGGCATAACGAGGATCATGGGTTCGCATAGACCAGCCGCTGTCATTTCCTCCATTATCTCTGCGGCGTGACCCAGTTCCGTCCATGATCCTTCGTACCCGTTGATGCCGTGAATCAAATACAAGCATTTGATATTGGAAATTGGAGATTGGAGATGGGAGATTTGAGACGGCACATAGATATCGACCCGGCGAGAGATGTTCTCGTCGGGACAATACCAGGATGTATGGATGATTTCAGGCGGTGTGCTTGTAGGTTCGGATGCGCTTACTATCAGTGGAAGCAGCGACAGGAGTAGGAAGAGGAACTGTCTCATGTTTGTTTTCTTGAATCGCATTTTCGAACATCTCAATGAGGGATTGTGCACAGTTAGCTATCTCATACTGCTTCATCGACTCCATATACTTGAATCCCATCGCCCAGCGGTGCAGCGGATGATCAAACCAGTAGTCGATCTTAGCGGCCAGCGCTTTGGCGTCACCTGCAGGAAACGTGCTGCGTTCATCGAGTGCATAGGTAGCGGTACCGGAATAGCGTGCGGTAGCAATAACCGGTACGACCGCTTGTTGCAAGGCCTCGGTGATACTCATTCCTTCCACTTCGACGAAGGCACAGTGGACAGCCAGATCGGCTTGGGAAGCCAGCCGACGCAGTTCGTCACGGTTATAGAATCCGACGGTAGGCATGTAGGAAACGACACCGTCATCGAAGAGTTGATACGCCATCTGGGTGTACTCGTCCAGTTTAGGACCACGCCCGGCGATGTGCAGACGGATACGCTTGGCATATTTGGACAAACGAATCGCCTTGAAGAGGGTAGGCTGGTCCTTCTCGATCGCCGTACGACCGATATAGATCAGGTCCAACGGACGGTTGGGATCAAGGTAATCGGCAGGCGGGTTGATAGGACGGATACATTCGTCGGGAATGACCCCATTGGAAAGCGTGATACATTTGGCTTTCACATGATGCCGCTCCAAGCGTTCCCGTACATTATCGGTAGGACACTGGAGGTAAGCGTATTTATCATAGAACATACGGCACCAATAGCGATAGAGGATCTGGCAAGTGAGATATCCGCCTTTATGACCGAGACAGTTAAAGACGATATTCTCCGGATGCACGTGATAGGTGCCTGTGATGGGTTTGCCGAGTTTACGCGCCCAGTTCATCGCCGCATGATGCAGGAAGAAGGTCTCCTCCAGATGGACGACGTCAGCCCAGCGCACCGCTTCTTCTACCATCGGTCCATGCCAGTCGGCATACGCGTAACCGAAAGAGTCCAACATCGGTTGCATCAACGGAAAATGGAATTTCTCCATCGGATATTCGGGTTGGGGTCCATCGGGATTCTCGAAGTTTTTTCCCGATAAGACACGTACTTCCTGACCGGCAGCACGAAGTGCTTCGACGGTGCGTCTGGCCGATTCATCCAGTCCGTTTCCTTGACTGAAATAGCTATTCACTACAAATAGAATTCTCATACTTTTACAATCTTTTTTGTTCAATTTGATTACATATTAGGGTTCCCGATGAACGCTAGCGCTAGTGCGTTCAGTGGGAAGAGGAGGAATTGAAACAATTTTACAAGTTACATAGTAACGCAGTCATTGATTTCCAATTCCGACGACAAAAGTACTGCTTTTCATTGAAGTGTGCAAGTATTTTCTAATAATCGTAAATAAAAACACAAAATCCGCCACAAAATATGACGGATAGTGCGTTTTATCTTAATGAGAGGTAATTATGTTCTTATTGCTTTCTGAAGGCAGCAGGGCTCATTCCTTCGTGGCGTTTGAAGAATGTGCCGAAATGGCTTTGGTTCTGGAATCCGAGCTGGTCGGCTATTTGCTGTATGGGCAAAGGGGTGGAGACAAGAAGTGTTTTGGCACGCTGCATGAGTGCGCGTTCAATAAACGAACTGGCAGTCATGCCGAGGGTCTCTTTGATGGTGTTGGCTACGTAGCGTGTGGAGAGGCAAAGTTGGTCGGCGTACCAATCGAGTGAGTGCTGCTGCTCACAATGGGCATCCACCAGGTGCATGAAACGTCCTGTGATCTCTTCGTTGCGTGACATGGACGGCGCACGCATTTTGGTGTTGGCAATCTCCCCTGCCAGAAAATGGAAAAGCGAATGGACAAGCAACATCGTAGCTGTGCGGTTTTGCGAAGCCACCACTTCGCGAAGCAAGTCAAAATAACGGATAACACCTTGCAACTTCTGCGCGCTCATGTGCCAAACGGGATGGATATAGATATGTGAAATGAGCGACAAAGGGAATTGAAGATTCATTTCTTCCATAAATTTTCGGGAGATGGAGATTACATAGAGTTCCATCTGCTGGCTGTTTGGTTCCAAGCGCCGCATAAAGAAATCAGGGATAATCAGATAGCCATCGTTCGCATGTAGATCGTACGTGTGGTTGTTGATAGAGGCTTTAAATCCACCGCAGGTAACAAACTGCAAGGTGTAGCACGGAGAAAAATACTCTTCAGGGAGCGTTTTTCGGAATAAATTCGTCGTACTACCTTGAAATTTCATTACCGCGATGTCGTCCACGGAAGTCTCTCCGGGGATAAAACTCATCCACTTAAACACAGAGAAATCTGCCAAGATTGTGTTCTCGTTTTCGTATTTTTCAGCCATAACTGTACGAATTGAATATACGAATTAAAACAATTTGGGTGCAAAGGTACAACAATTTTTTGACATGTGCAAGCGGATTAGTAGAATTAGAACAATTTTCGCACGGATTAGAAAAATGATAATTGGCTATAAAGCAGTACTTTTGCAGCCGATTTTGAAAAACGACATACATTTAACAACAAAATATATGAGGATTTTATTTGTAATAGACAGTTTCTATACGACCAACAATGGTACGTCGATCTCCGCGCAGCGGTTTGCAGGGGAGTTGCGCAAAAGAGGTCATGAAGTGAAAGTTCTATGTTGGGACACTCCAGAGTACATTGAGAACAATTTGACAGATGGTGATTTCACCACAAAAAAGTTCCATATTCCGGTATTTCAGCCGTTGTGCGACAAGCATGATTTCAGTTTTGCGTATAACGACAAGGAGATCGTACACAAAGCGTGCGATTGGGCGGACATTGTACATGTGTTTGTACCTTTTGGCATAGAAATGGAAGCCATCAATTACTGCCATGAAATTGGCAAACCTGTTACTGCGGCATTCCATATCCAGCCGGAAAACATGACATCGTCTGTGAGTATGGGAAAGGTGGAGTGGTTTAATGAGTTGTTCTACCGTTCTTTCCGCCGGAATATATACAATCGCGTGCGCCACGTACACGTACCTTCTTTATTTATGGGCAGGATGATTGCGGACCGCGGTTATACGGCAAAAATCCATGTCATCTCCAATGGTATTCAGGATGCGTTTATGGAGGCAGGAGAGAAGAAAGCCGTCAGCCGTCAGCTATCAGCTATCAGAAAAACAAAAGCTGAAGGCTCAAAGCTGAATACTGAATGCTTCAAAATTATGATGATCGGGCGGTTGAGTCAGGAGAAACGGCAGGACGTGATCATCAACGCTGTAAAGTACTCGAAGTATGCAGATCGCATCCAACTTGTTTTTGCAGGCAAGGGTCCGGAGTATGAGAAATACGTGGAGTTAGGCAAAGACCTCAAACACCAGCCGCAGTTTATCTATGTAGGTCGTGACGAGTTGATTGAGAATCTATTAGATACGGACCTCTACGTACATGCCTCGGATATGGAAAGCGAAGCTATTAGTTGTATCGAAGCGTTTGCAACGGGTCTAGTACCGGTTATTGCCAACAGCCACGTCAGCGCGACACCTCAGTTCGCTTTGGACGGCAGAAGTCTCTTCACGCCAGGCGATCCGAAAGACTTGGCACGCGCCATCGATTACTGGCTTGATCATCCCGAGGAGCGGCATGAGATGGAGGAGCGCTACCGCCTTGCAGGACGCAAATACAGCCTCGCCTCCTCCGTGACCCAGTTTGAAGAGATGTTGAATGAAGAAATCCGGGAAAATGAAGCGCGTAATATTCCTGAGCCTCTTCGCCCTGTTCATAGGCGTGAGAGCTTCGGCCGCAGACTTCGTCGCGTTGCCGCACTTTTCTAAGACGGACAAAGGACTTTTCGGAGGTCAGGTGGGAAAAAGCCGCATGTATTTTGATATCCTGCTTCCCCCTCTCACATCCAATCTGTTGATCGATGTCGGAATGAGTATGTCACAGATAAGCGGTGTAGTAGGATTAGCTCCCAGATGGTTCGCTATGTTCAGTCCCACCGCCTGTCCCTACGGAGAACTGCTCTCCGCTCCGAAAAGTAACTCCAGTATAATGATCATTTATAGAATATATTTTTAAATATATACAATTATGAAAGAAAATAAAATTTTAATAGTAGCCATCTTTGGTTTTACGCTTATTACACTTCTTTTTGTTACATGCAATATGTATGGAAAGAATAGGATTGAACTCATTCCTTTCGGAGATTTTGAAACATGGGAGATTCAAGAAATTAAAGAGTCCGGAATCATCGGAGGTAATACCAAATCGTTGTATAAGATTGGCGATCAAACTTCTCCATGGGGAACGAGTAATGCACACGCCAAAGTAAGTGGAATCGATAAAGTTTCCAATTCGGTACGCAAATCTCAAAGAGGAGACAATAATAGTTGTTGTCGGTTAATGACCAAATTAGAAGTAGTAAATGCTATAGGTGTATTGAATTTCAAAGCATTAGCTACCGGTAGTATCTTCACCGGGAAGAAGATGGAAATAGTAGGTATGGAGCAGAGTAAAGACCCGGCATCAGCGATCGATATGGGTATTCCGTTTACTCAAAAACCGACTGCACTTATTTTAGATTATAAAGCAACTATTCAGGATAAACAAGTTGTTTTTGCTAATGCCGGTTTAAAGACCAAAGACGTAGAAGGAAAAGACAGAGGTCAAGTGGTGGTTATATTACAACACCGTTGGGAAGAAGACGGACATGTATATGCATACCGCGTAGGTACCGCTCATTATTTAATAGAAAACACGGAAGATTGGATCAATGATTTTCGGATTCCTATTGAGTATGGAAAAGTGAAAGAAATAAACGAATTTAAAGCTTTATCCCGTACCCGTCATAAAACGCATAATAGCAAAGGTAAGATGGTGTATATAGAGGAAGAAGACTGGAAAGGTGATATTACTCCTACCCATATTATTATTCAAATATCATCCGGTTGTATGGAAGCGTTTACCGGTTGTCCAAATAACACCGTTTGGTGTGATAATATACGATTGGAATATAATGATTAAAAGACTATTTATAGTAATCTTAGTGGTAGCGGGTTTTATACACCCGCTATGCGCTGAGATAGTGGTGAATGACGATAATACGGTTGAATTTACATACCGTGGTCCCGGTAAACACGTATATGTGGTGTCCGATTTGTATTACACCGATCAAGATAGTTCTAAATACACGGACCGTACCCGACGCATTAAAATGCATTTGCAGAGTGACGGCAAATGGCATGCTACAACCCAACCCGTTCAACCGGAGTTATACACCTATTGTTTTAAAGTAAACGGAAAGCGGATTTCAGATCCGTATAATAACGACACCGCTTGGCAGAAAATGCATAAGTGGAACATTGTTCATATACCCGATTTCCTGCATACTGATTTATACGGTACACCTAAGCAACAAGGTAAACTAATTAGGACATGCTGGTACAGCAGTGCCGAAAAAATATGCCGACGTGTGAATATATATCTGCCCGCAGGATATAATGAAAATACCACATATCCCGTGCTTTATCTCATCCACGGTATTAATGGGTATGAGGGTTCATGGTCGGAACGGGGACGAGCTATACAAATTATGGAAAATATAGTTGCTCAAGACAAATGTACACCCATGATCCTCGTTATGCCTGATGTTAATTTTGGCGTGCATGAGGACCGCCCAAGTCATCACACGCTTTGGAATAACGTATTCAATTATCCGCGGCTGTGCCATGACCACGATATTGAAAAAGCACTCGCGGAATTAATTACACAGGTCGATTCTACCTATCGCACGTCCGATGATCGGTATATAGCAGGTTTCTCAGACGGTGCTCGCATCGCTGCCAACACCGCCAACCTCATGCCTGATTATTTTAAGTCAGTAGGACTGTTTTCACCTGTTGTGCATAAGGATCAACTACCGCAAGACAGTGCCCTTTATTCGGTCTATACAGGTAAAAAAGATATGTTTCACGGTAACGCCAAGCGGTTTTATAAGCTTCTTCAAAAAAAATCAACCGCCCATCGTTATATCGAAACGACAGGCGGTCATACATGGCGCAATTGGCGCATATATTTATCGGATTTTATTCGATCCCTTTAACTCATCTCGAGCATGCGCTGAATGGATGAAATAGCTTTTTCGGCAATTTCTTTGTCCACGTGCATCTCCGGCGATTCGTTAAGCAGACAGTTATAGAGTTTTTCGAGCGTATTCATGCGCATGTACTCGCATTCGTTGCAAGAACAGCCTACCCCTTCTGTCACCTCCGGCGGTACAGGAATAAACTCCTTATCCGGACAGGCGCGCTGCATCTCAAAGAGAATACCCGATTCTGTGGCGATTATAAAGCGTTTGGCGGACGATCGGATGGTGTGCTCGAGTAGAGCTTTGGTTGAACCTATTACGTCGCTCTGCGCCAAGATAGGTGCCTTACATTCCGGATGTGCTAGCACTTCTACACCCGGGTTAGCAGCTTTGAGTTCCAGTAACGCTTCTAAAGAGAACCTACTGTGCACGTGACAGGCACCGTTCCAAAGGATCATATTACGACCGGTGACGGAATTTATGTACGAACCAAGGTTATGATCGGGACCGAAGATAATCTTGGCGTCCTTCGGCAGCTGATCGACGATCTTCTTCGCATTAGAAGAAGTAACCACCACATCCGTAAGGGCTTTTACTTCTGCGGAAGTGTTCACATAAGAAACTACAATCAACTCTTGACAGGCATCGCTATTTTTAATTTTTAATTTTTCATTTTTAATTAATTCATTGAGGTCTTCCGCTTTACAACTGTCCGCTAAAGAACAACCTGCTTTCATATCCGGGATCAGCACTTTCTTTTGAGGACAGAGGATCTTCATCGTCTCTCCCATGAAGTGCACACCGCACATTACCAATATATCCGCGTCTACGCGTGTAGCCTGCTGCGCAAGAGCCAGAGAATCTCCGATGAAATCGGCGCATTCTTGTATTTCCGGACGGGTATAATAATGCGCAAAAATAACGGCATTTTTCTCCTTGGCCAGACTACGAATTTTATCTATATATTCTTTATTTTTTAAATCCATGATAGTAATAGGATGTAGAAAATGTTAATAAGTCTGTTAACTTATTGAATATTTTGGATTTATGAGTTATAATTGTTTATTTATAATTGTCAATGATTTTGATAAATGCAACGTGGAACAAGTTTTCAAAACGTGAAACAAAGCTTTGTTAATAAATTGTTTATAACCATTTTTTTAACTTGAAAATCAGTAAGATTGTTAAAACCGACATAACCATCAGTCCGAGTGCAAAGAGGTATCCGAGTTTCCAATGAAGTTCCGGCATAAAATCGAAGTTCATACCGTACAAGCTACCGATGAGGGTAGGCGGCAGGAAGATGATGTTGATGACCGTAAAGATCTTGATAATACGGTTCTGCTCGATGTTAACGAGACCGAGGAAGGTATCCTGGAGGTAGTCCAGACGGTCAAAACCGAAACGGGTGTAGTCGAACAGGGAGTTGATATCCTTAATGATCATCGTCAGACGCGGATTAAGTTCTTCGGGGAAAAAATCGCATTTGAGGATATTCGAAATCACACGCTGTTTATCCATAATATTTTGTCGGATAATAGTCACTTTTTCCTGTAAATCCTTGATTTGTACCAGCAAGTCCTCATCCACGTGATCATTCTCCGCATTGATCTGTTTAGAGAGTGCGGTGATCATATCCGTTGTGTCCTCAATCAAGTCGGCATCCTTCTCCACGCGGGTCTCGAAGAGCGCTACCAGCACGTGATAGCCGGTCGGGAAATTACGGGTGTTGACGAACACTTTCTTGAAGGTCTCATTAAACGAATCCAGTTCATTATCACGGATAGACACGAGAATACCGTTCTTTATAATAAAGTTAACCGGCTCCGTCTCAAAATTATTCTTGAGAAAGTTCGAGTTAGCCACAATCGAATCATCCGTCTGGATATACCGGCTGGAGAACTCAATCTCTTCCATCTCTTCATCTTCCTGAATATCGATTTTCAGGAATCCTTCCAACGTATCCTCGGTCTTGTCGCTCACATCGAGCAGGTCGATCCAGATGATATCTTTCTTGTCCAGTTCTTTCAATGCGGAGATGGTACGTGCTACCTTGATTTTCTCCTTATCTTTATAGAATATCTTGATTTCAGACATAATTCTTAATTTTGAATTTTTAATTTTGAATTAAGTTTGTTAGTTCTATGAACTCATCAACACTCAGCTGTTCTGGCCTTCGGGTGAGGAACCATTCGAGTCGCTCCTTTGTACCTTGTACATTGTCACTTTGTACATCGATCAACGATCGTAGAGAGTTCCTCATCTGTTTTCGTCGCTGATTGAAGGCCGTCTTGACGATGGTTTTAAACAGTGCCTCATCGCAGTCCAACCGTCGTCGTTTGTTGCGCGTCATGCGGATGACCGCTGACTTGACTTTAGGCGGCGGGTTGAACACATGTTCATGAACCGTAAACAGGTATTCTATATCGTAATAAGCTTGCAAAAGAACAGACAGGATGCCATACGCTTTATTGCCGGGCTTGGACGCCAGGCGTTCGGCCACTTCTTTTTGGATCATACCGGAACAGACGGGGATACGATCTTTGTAATCCAGCACTTTAAAGAAAATCTGGCTGCTGATGTTATACGGGTAGTTCCCGATGACATTGAATTCGCCTTCGGGGATGAGTTGATCCAGATCGAGTTTGAGAAAATCCCCTTCCACCAGATCCAACTCCGGATACCACTCACGCAAGTAAGCAACCGACTCGCGGTCGATCTCAATAGCGGTTAGGTGAATCTGTGGATTCTTGAGAAGATACTGCGTTAACACACCCATACCCGGCCCGATTTCAATCGTTCGGCCCGAGGTAATGGTTTCAGCAATTTTTTGGGCGACCGACAGGTCCGTCAAAAAGTGCTGTCCCAAAAATTTTTTGGCACGTACTTGTTGCATTCTCCGCGTGATAATCGTCCATAATTCGTTGTCCTTTTCCTTTTGCGGCCGCAAAATTACTATAAAAAAATGACATATGCAAGAAAAAATGAAAAAAATTTGCATATTTACAAAATTTTTTGTAATTTTGCAGCCGAAATATGTCGTTTGATGAATAAACTGGCGCAAATAATAACAAAAATCATTGATTTTTTCTATCGTCCGTTCGAGAAACGGATCCCTCGTCAGTTGTTTCGTTATGCCGCTTGTGGAGGTGGTAACTTGGTTTTGGACTGGATCCTCTATTTCATCACCTATAACTTCATCGTAGGACACGATTTAGTATATTTCCATTTACCATTTACCAATTACCATTTATGCATCACACCGCATATTGCGGCGCTCTGCATCGTCTTCCCCATCACGCTGTTGACGGGATTCTGGTTGCAGAAATATGTCACGTTTACGGCATCGAAACTGAACGGTTGGCGGCAGTTAGGTCGGTATACGCTGATTGTGATCGTGAACCTGCTGATTAACTACTACGGTTTGAAACTCTGCGTAGAGACGATGGGGTGGTATCCGACGCCGAGTAAGATCGTGATCACGCTGCTGACGGTGGTGATTAGTTATTTCTGCCAGAAATACTACACGTTCAGAGTAAAAACCCAAATCGCAAATAACAAATAACAAATTAAATCATAATTACTATGTTACACACCCTTTGTTCTAAACTTCACACGGAAGTATCCGAAATGCCGTTCAAGGTGTCGGATCAGTTTATGGAAGAAAACCAGGTGGTTGCTGTGCTTTCCGGTGGTACCGAGGCGCTGTTTATCGATCTTGTCAAAGAGAAGAAGATTGACCTCAAACGTCCTGTTTACCTGCTCGTTAGCGGTTACAGTAACTCGTTACCTGCTGCGTTGGAGATCCTCAGTTTTATCCGTCAGCGGAACGGTATGGCTAAGATCATGCAGCATCCGAAAGACACCATCTTTCCCGAAGTGAGTGAGACGGAATCGCTTACCCGTACACCGCTGGAGAAAGTGCTGAAGAATGAAAAAAAAATGCGTCTCGGTGTAGTAGGTAAACCCCAAAACTGGCTCATCGCTTCCCAGGTGGATTACAAAGAAGTGTTGGCAAAAATGAACTGCGAACTGGTGGATATTCCTTTGGAGGAACTCACCAGTCTCGGTGTAGTGGATCCCGGTATGAAAGGTGCCGAAATGATCTACGAACGGGAGAAAGAGATCATCAAGAAATATAAACTGGACGGTATCACGGTACAGTGTTTTGAACTCTTTACTACTATCAAGAACACCGGTTGTATCGCTGTCAGCAAATTACAAGACGAAGGATTCCCTGCTGGTTGTGAGGGAGATATACCGGTACTGCTGACGATGATCGCTTGCCGTCAGTTAACGGGTGAACCTGCCTTCATGGGTAGTCCGGCTCGTATCCAGACGGACGGTCAGATCCTGCTGGCGAAATGTACTATTCCGCTCAGTATGACCAAGAAACATGAGTTCACGACCCATTTTGAGTCGGGTATAGGTGTGGCGATTCACGGTGA
Organism: uncultured Bacteroidales bacterium; assembly: GCA_946403315.1. GTDB lineage: Bacteria > Bacteroidota > Bacteroidia > Bacteroidales > Paludibacteraceae > Colicola. The sequence goes on from CAMIZK010000004.1 coordinate 36,424, forward strand.
AGTGGAGCCGGGTGATTATACGATGGTGAAGATCAGTCATGATATGAAACGTCTGCTGGCCGTGAACGTCAAAGTGACGCGTTGTCAGTACGAGCAGAACATGTGCCGCACCCAGATCTGGGTACAGTCCACACCGATCGTGAGCCAGTATCTGCTCACCTCGCCGCTGTCCGATCACCATGTGTTAATCAAAGGTCATCACGCCGCTAAATTCTGGAGACCGTAATGGTATTTAATCCTTCTAAAGAAGTGCTTTGGTCACCGGACAAACTGCGTCTGGGTGTGGTCGGAAAACCTTCCGATTGGTTGATTGCGTCCCACGTCGATTACGAGGATGTGCTGCGTATGATGAATATCGAGCTCATCGATATCCCCATCGAGCGCATGACCTCGCTCGGCGAAGTGGATCCGGGCATGAAAGGTGCGGAAACCATCTACGAGCGACTCAAAGAACTGGTGGTCGAATACAACCTGCAGGGTGTCACGCTGCGCTGTTTTGACTTGCTTTCCACGGTGAAGAACACCGGTTGCATAGCCCTCAGTAAATTGAATGACGAAGGGATTCCGGCGTCTTGCGAAGGGGATATCCCGACGCTGCTGACGATGATGATAGTGAAGAAACTCACCGGTGAACTGTGTTTCCAGGTCAACCCGGCACGGATCCAGAACGACGGACAGATGCTCTTTGCTCATTGTACCTTGCCGCTCAAGATGACCGAGAAGCATGAGTACACCACGCATTTTGAGTCGGGTATCGGTGTGGCTATCCACGGCGATCTGCCTACCGGTGATTACACGCTGGTCAAGATGAGTGGGGACATGAAGCGTATGCTGGCGGTCGATGTACAGTTGACCCGTTGTCAGTTTGAACCCAACCTCTGCCGCACGCAGGTGTGGGTGCAATCCGATCCGGAAGTCAGCAATTATTTCTACACCGACCCCATCGCCAACCACCATGTGCTGATCAGAGGACACCATGCACAGCAATTTAGAAACTAGAATAACTAGAACGACTAGAACAACTAGATAAACTATTTTAAAAAATTAATTATTATGGTATCTTACAAAGAATTAGGCCTTGTCAACACCCGTGAGATGTTTGCAAAGGCAATCAAGGGAGGTTATGCTATCCCTGCATTTAACTTCAACAACATGGAGCAACTCCAGGCAATCATCAAAGCTTCGGCTGAGACCAAATCCCCGGTGATTCTCCAGGTTTCCAAAGGTGCGCGTAACTACGCTAACCAGACCCTGCTTCGCTACATGGCTCAAGGCGCCGTTGAGTACGCAAAAGAACTCGGTTGGGAGCATCCGCAGATCTGTCTGCACCTCGACCACGGTGACAGCTTCGAACTCTGCAAATCCTGCGTTGACTTTGGTTTCTCCAGCGTCATGATCGATGCTTCTTCCCTTCCGTACGAAGAGAACATCGCTCTCACCAAGAAAGTTGTTGACTATGCACATCAGTATGATGTAACCGTTGAGGCAGAACTCGGTGTATTGGCAGGTGTAGAGGATGAGGTTTCGTCCGCTGTCAGCCACTATACCAAGCCGGAAGAGGTAGTGGATTTCGCTACCCGCTCGGGCTGCGACAGCCTCGCTATCTCCATCGGTACCAGCCACGGCGCATACAAGTTCACCCCGGAGCAGTGCACCCGTGACCCGAAGACCGGCCGTCTCGTTCCGCCGCCATTGGCATTCGATGTATTGGATGCAGTGATGGAGCAGCTTCCGGGCTTCCCGATCGTGCTCCACGGCTCGTCTTCCGTTCCGCAGGAGTATGTGGACATGATCAACAAATACGGAGGCAAACTGCCTGATGCAGTAGGTATTCCTGAGGAGCAACTCCGCAAGGCTGCTAAGTCCGCTGTCTGCAAGATTAACATCGACTCCGATAGCCGTCTGGCGTTCACCGCTGCTGTCCGCAAAGTGTTCGCAGAGAAACCGGCAGAGTTCGATCCGCGTAAGTACTGCGGTCCGGCACGTGACCTGATGACCGAGCTCTACAAGCATAAGATCATCAACGTCCTCGGTTCCGACGGCAAAGCAGAGTAAAATCGTACATCGTACATTTGTAAATTGTACATTAGAACATGGCTTTACCTTTCATGTCGGCAGAGCAAGCTGCCGAATTGATACAACATGGTGACGTCTTGGGCATGGGTGGCTTCACGGCTACCGGAGTGCCCAAGGCCGTTCCTTTTGCCCTCGCACAGCGCGCAGAGAAACTGCACGCACAAGGCATCCCCTTCCGCGTAGGTCTGGAGACCGGCGCGTCCATGGGTGACTCCTGCGACGGTGCGTTAGCTCGTGCACATGCCGTCGAGTTCCGTACACCGTACCAGTCGAACAAGTCCATGCGCGATGAGATCAACGCGGAAGGAACCCATTACTTCGACGGTCACCTGAGTCACATGCCGCAGGATCTCCGTTACGGTTTCCTGCCTAAACCCAACTGGGCCATCATCGAGGCTTCGTATGTAGGGGAAGACGGTACGATCGTTCCTGCTGCAGGTGTCGGCATCATGCCTACCATCTGCCGCCTGGCCGATAAGATCATCGTCGAGCTCAATGAGATGTTCCCTGCTTCCATGCGGGGTATGCACGATCTCTATGAACCCCTCGATCCGCCTTATCGTCGGGAGATTCCGATCTATAAACCCTCCGATCGCTGCGGTTCCGATCATATCAAGGTCGATCCGTCTAAGATCGCAGCGGTAGTGAAGACCAATCGTCCGAATGAGATTCCGGCCTTCACGCCGGTGGATGAGACCACGGCTAAGATCGGTGCGAATGTTGCGGCTTTCCTGGAGGCTGAACTCAAAGCCGGTCGTATCCCTGCGTCCTTCCTGCCCATCCAAAGTGGAGTAGGTAACGTAGCGAATGCCGTGCTTGGAGAACTCGGTAAGAACCCCAATATCCCGCCGTTTGAGATGTACTCGGAAGTGATCCAAGACTCCGTGGTGGACCTCATCAAAGCAGGACATTGTAAGTTCGCTTCCGGTTGTTCGTTGCGTCTGGTGGAAAGTAAGATGGCAGAAGTGCTGGCGGATCTTGATTTCTATCGGGATAAGCTGCTTCTCCGTCCGCAGGAGACCTCCAACAGTCCGGAGATCGCACGTCGTCTCGGTATCATCGCGATCAACACCGCGTTGGAAGCCGATATCTACGGAAACGTTAACTCGACCCACGTATGCGGTACCAAGATGATGAACGGTATCGGTGGTTCAGGTGACTTCGCCCGAAACGCCTATATCTCTATCTTCACTACCGCCTCCACGGCGAAGAACGGTGCGATATCGTCTATCGTTCCGATGGTGACCCACCAGGATCATAGTGAGCATAGCGTTAAAGTACTCGTTACGGAACAAGGTGTTGCCGATTTACGCGGCAAGAGTCCCCGTCAGCGCGCTGAGGAGATCATCAATAACTGTGTAGCACCCGAATATAAAGAGATGTTGCGCGATTATCTCCGTCATGCCAACCACGGACAGACGCAACATAACCTGTCCTTGGCATTTGCCATGCACGAGGAGTTCCTCAAATCAGGAGACATGCGGAATACCCGCTTCTAACTCGTCCTTGCATTCTTTTAATAAGGCTGAGGCTTCTGAGGCACGACGATGATACTCGTCCATACTCAAAGCCTCGGTTTTTTCTAATCCCTCAATGATCTCCTCAGCCTTTTTTATCTTTTCATCGTAACTCATATCTTTTGTCTTTCGACTTTCTACTTTCCTTTACCTTTCAAAATAACACCTACGGTGTAAAATAAGATCTTCAAATCGAGTAGCAGCGACATGTTTTCGATATACACCACATCGCAGTTTAATCGCTCGATCATCTTCTCCATCGTATCCGTGTATCCTACCCGTATCGGTCCCCAACTGGTCAAACCCGGGCGAACCTTATATAATAAGCAGTAATACGGTGCTTCCTGCATGATCTGTTCCACGAAATACGGCCGTTCAGGACGTGGTCCTACAATCGACATCTCCCCCTTCAGAATGTTCCATAACTGCGGCAGTTCGTCCAAACGGTATTTCCTTAACCACTTGCCGATACCGGTGATTCTCGGATCGTTATCAAGCGTCAACTGCGGTGTCGCTTCCTCCTCCGCATGCTCGATCATCGTACGGAACTTATAGATCTTAAACGGCAGGCCGTACAAACCGATTCGTTCCTGACTATAAACCACCGGTCCCTTCGATCCGATCTTCACCTGCAAGGCAATAATCGCCATCAGCGGAGATAAGAGAACCAATCCTACCGCCGAAGCGATGATGTCAAAGGCCCGTTTGATACACAAGCCTGCATCACTCATATGATACTCCGTGATCCGGATCAACGACGGACGGTCTAACTGACCAATTCGCGCTGCACCGGTCAGCATGTCATATACCCTCGGCACCATACTGATCTCGCACGCAAGCGGATACAGGCGAGCGATGAGCGCATATAGATCCCGGTCCGTATAATCTTTCGGCAGGTCGATGATCACCTCATCCTGTTCGCCGGCTACCAATGATTCCGCTTCTGCGATTGTTCTTACCGTCTTCGTGCGCATCACACCCCTGCGACGCGATAATAAGGTGATCGTCAAGCGGGGAATATAACTCAGCATGAACTGCAAACCAAACAGCACACCCAAAGAGGTCAGATACCGCGTATAATCAACCACCTCATCATCAATGATGATGATAAAGAAGAATAACAGCGAGATAAAAGCGGCTGATATCAACGTTCGAATCAACTCACGCCAGATCGGTTTCTGGAACGGTCGCAGATAGTACCCGCTCAGGTAATATACACTTAGACACACGATCGGATAAACGAGCAGCGGAACCCAAAAACTGAACGCCGGAACCAGCACGTCTTCCAGCACTTCCATCCTCCCCTCATATACCATCCAGCGGAAACCAAGAAAACAGATCCACACCAACTCACTGCTGATGAGATCCGCAATTACATATGTCAACTGTTGTTTCCGTCTAAGTGTCATAACTCTCAAACTCTCAAACCTTCAAACAATTTCAAACCTTCAAACTCTCAAACCTTCCGCCTACGCCCGTATAATTCGAAACGAATTATCGGCGCAAACCTTTATTATCGAAGAGGGCTCGTGTGGTGTTTCATCATCTCTTCTGAACTTACAGACGTAGTCTGCGCCCTCCAATATCTCCTTTTCGATCTGAGCAAAATACGGTGCACCCGGATGTCCGCTTATGTTCGCTGAAGTCGATACAATCGGGTGCTTCAACTGCGCACAAAGTGCCTTACTAAACGGCTCATTCGTAATCCGTATTCCCACACTCCCGTCTTCTGCAATCAGGTTCTTCGCCATATTCCTCGCACCCGGATAGATGATAGTAAGCGGTTTCGTCTCTTCGGGATTCCGGGATTCCGATGTACCGGTATCCCCGATAGCCTCCAAAAGCGTCCAAGCGGCTTCCGGAATATCCGCCACGTAATAATTCAACTTGGCAGCCGAATCCAGCAGCACCAACATCGACTTACTATCCTCTCGTTGCTTGAGTGCATAGATCCGCCGCACCGCCTCTTCATTCGTCGCATCGCATCCTATCCCCCACACCGTATCCGTAGGATACACTATGATCCCGCCGTCACGCAACACACGCAACGCCTCCTGCAAATCCTCCTTATCGTACCGTTTAATGTCCATTTTTGTTATCCGTCTCCGGAGACTCTCCGGCATATCGACTGCAAAGGTACTGCTTTTTTTCTACATACACAAGCATTTGAGGTAAAAAATGCATTTTTTCGCTATTTTATTCTTCATAATAGGACGTTATTCGACCCTCGCGTCCGGCATACCCGCGTCATACGCAGCCCTATAACCCTCCCTCCGTAAGGCCGCGGAAGATGCCGCCCTGCCCGCTCGGTCTCAATGCGGGTGTGGGCTCCGTGGGGTGTTCGGTTGGTTGTCTACCTCCGGTGGTGATCCTTCTTTTGCTGTTTATGGGGGGTGTCCTGTGAGCGCGATTTCTATGAGCGCGTTAGTTTCTCATTTTGCATTTTGGCGACATCCTTGTCGCTAGATCCGCTTAGATCCCTCCGCCTCTTCGTCCCTTATCTCGTCATCTTATGCCGGCGTTACAGCGTCCGTTTCCGCGGGATATTATCCCGCCATGATTTCTTCGTCATGTCGTCATGACCTCATAACGTCATAACGGTTTTCTCCTTTGATATCTCCTCATCTCGAGGTCTCGACGTCTCGATTTCTCTGTTTCTTCCTTAGCGTCTCTGCGCGCACATCCATGTGCGCATTATTTTCTGCTGTTTACCCGCGGTGCTTTTTCTATTTTGTCCATTAGTAGGGGCTGTTATCCCCGCCTCTTCGTCTGTTAGCCCGGCATCTCATGCCGGTTTCGTCCATTGTAATCGGATTATATCCGATATTTTTATAAAAATTCTTTTTTTATTTGCATATCTCGATTTTTTGTTGTAATTTTGCACCCGCAAACTCACGCTGGGGTGTCTGCGTGACATAACAGGGTGAGGGAGCAGACATATTTAATGGCGTTTACTAACGCTTGTTTTGGACTGATAGAAACGTAGGAAATTTCGAATTTAGTTCTCGAAGACAAGTAATAGTAGATGCCCCGGGGTGTTTATACACTTGCGCGTATATGTTAGGCGCGTAGTCACGTATATTCACAGCGTGGGTTTCTGCATTACTTATTCGGAACTAAGGGTACTTCCTACGACCTCTATCAGCGGATAAGTAATTAAAGGAATCCGCGTTTTATGATAAAAGAGGTTTATTCCCGTTTTCGCAATCTCATTTTGTATGGGATCATCGGTGGCTTTTGTGCCGCGCTGGACTTTGGCGTGTATTCGGTGCTATACTACTGGGACTTTATGCCGTATTTGTGGGCCAATATCATTAGCATCCACATTGGTATTTTCACATCGTTTGTTCTCAATCGTTCCTTTAATTTCAAGGTCAAAGACAAAGTGACCACACGTTTCCTATCGTTCTACACGGTGGGACTTGTCGGTTTGGGTATAAGTGAGTTGATGCTCTATCTAATGGTGACGAAAGGCGGTTGGAATGAAATCGTTTGCAAACTCATTTCCATCGTTGTTGTGGCACTGATACAATTCCTGTTGAATAAATATATTACGTTTAGAAACAAACAATAATGGACACCATCTATTTTGTGCTTCCCACATATAATGAGGAAGCGAACATCGAAGATGTAATCAAACAATGGCATCCTGTATGTGAGAAAATCAACGCAGAAGGACATGTAGCCAAGTTGGTAATCGCCAATGATGGTAGCAAGGATAAAACCTTTGCTATCATGCAGAAGTTGCAAGCTAAATATCCACTTCTCAAGCCGCTCGACAAGCAAAACTCGGGACACGGAGCAACGGTTATGTACTTGTATAAGTATGCGATGAACAACGGTGCAAATTATATTTTCCAAACGGATAGTGACGGACAAACCTTGCCGGAAGAGTTTTGGCAGATGTGGGAGAATCGCGACAAATACGATTTCCAAATAGGCACTCGTGGAGGCAGACAGGATGGGGCAAGTCGCGTGTTTGTTACAAAGACCTTGCGCTTTGTCGTTTGGCTCATGTTCCATGTTTGGGTAAAGGATGCCAACACTCCGTTTCGTTTACTCAAAGTAGAGAAACTGAAACCTATTATAGACATTATTCCGCAAGACTACAATCTAACTAATGTGGCAGTTAGTGCAATCGCTGTTCGCAAGCATTATAACATAGGTTGGTATCCGATTACCTTCCGTCCACGTCAAGGCGGAGTGAACTCTATTAACATGCGCCGTATCTTCAAAATAGGTGTCAAGGCATTAAAAGATTTCCGAACGATAAATAAGAACTTACGATGAAAGATATTTTGAAACGCGAGTGGTTGTATCTGCTCATGATTCTTGGTTTAGCGGTACTTACTTTTATGCAAGTAACGAATTTCCGCTTTGGTTTCTTTACCGCTTACGATGAAGCGTACTTCCTCATGAAATTGCAGGAGGCGTACGATATGAGTTGTATTACTGGCAAAAGTCAATGGAATTTAATCGCAATACATTGGTTCCCATATCTAGATTTGACAAGTAAATTTTATTCCGCTTTGGCAGCATCTATTCTAATGTGGGCATCCACTATCGCAGTAACAGCAACTTCGTGCATTCTCTTTGACAAAAAACGCGTTATTAAGTATTTTGCCCTTGCATGGTTGTTTATGTTCGGTCTCGGAGATAGCATGCAGTATGTATCTATGCAAACAGCCGTATTGACTTGGGCATTGTGCGCATTTATGCTATTCTATAAGAATAACATTCCTTGGAAGAAATCCATCTATGCGGCTATTTGTGGCGTGTGTCTTGGCTTTGCTCTCTTTATCATTATACCGGCGGCATTGGCACTACTCGCCTGTGTTACCTTGTTAATAATCATTACACATTGGAACGATTGGCGAAAAATGTTATTGTATATAGGTTCCGGAGTGGTTGGTGTGCTGCTGACTTGCTTATATATGCACGTGGTCGTTTGTCCGTTAGGAGACATCTTGGATGCTATGTTATTTACGGCAACATATATTGGTAAAAGTGGCTATCATTACGATGGAGCAAGCTTTGTTATGCAATACGCTTTATTCTTCCGTGATTGCTTATTTGTGATTCTTGCTTTTGTCGGTTCTTATTGGCTTTCTAAGCGTATCGACAATAAATGGATTGGCGGTATTGCATATGTGGCTATGATTCTCATCTATACGCACTATCAAGTTAAGCCGTTGATTTCTCCATCTATGTTTATGATGAGTATTCCGCTAATACCATTCCTTTTTGGCGACATGCCAAATTTCAAATGGAGAGATCTGAGGAAAGCGGAAACATGGTTCTATCTATTCATATTTGCTTATCCGCTTATTGCATCGTTTGGAACTAACACCGCGCTAAGCGGTAGAATCCATTGCTTTGTTTCTGCATGGTTGTTCTTGTGGTTTGAATATGAGTATAAGCGCCCGCAAGAAGACTACAAACGTGTTTATGCAGCAGTGCTAATATTATTTGCTATGCAATTGACCGGAACTGTTAAAGCATATCAAAATCGTGACGACTCCCACCATTTTACGCGTGGCAACAAGTATTTTGCTGAGATTGCACTTACAGAAAAACAAGTGGATTATTTTAATAATGTGTATGACATTCTGGAAGAATATAACTATCAGCCAAAACAATCTGCTATATTAACGGCTTGCTATGATTATTGTTGCTTGTATGCGTTTGATGCGGTAAATGCAGCCAATTATCACCAAGTGCAGAACTTCCACTATTTCCCGAAAGAGAAAATGATAGAGCCTGATTTTATCTTCTTGTGCAAATGGGATTCTATTGTTATGGCTAAAGATTTGGAGGAAATGCCTTGGGGCTGGCCGGAAGAGTTTGACAAATACTACGTCGGTACACCTGAACCGGATGGAGCAAGTTGGGTTAACCATCCCGAATTGGAGACACGTCATTTGTATTGTCGTAAATCATTGAAGAAAGCAGAATGACCCATTACGATTATCTCATAGTTGGCTCTGGTTTGTTCGGAGCAACCTTTGCATACAAAGTCCACCAAGCAGGCAAGTCATGTCTCGTCATCGACAAACGTCCGCAACTCGGCGGCAATGTCTATTGCGAGCAAACCGAAGGCATCAACGTACACAAGTACGGTGCGCACATCTTCCATACATCCAACAAAGCCGTGTGGGATTTCGTCAATGCCCTTGTGCCTTTCAACCGCTACACCAACTACCCTGTAGCCAATTACCACGGCGAACTCTACAACCTGCCCTTTAACATGAACACCTTCTATCAGATGTGGGGCGTTCATACTCCTGAAGAGGCACAAGCGAAAATCGCTGAGCAACGCGCAGTTGTAGCCGCCAAACTTGAAGGATCGGAACCTTGCAACCTCGAAGAACAAGCCCTGCTGCTCGTCGGTCGCGATATCTATGAGAAACTAATCAAGGAGTACACCGAGAAACAATGGGGACGACCCTGCACGGAACTTCCGGCTTTCATCATTCGTCGTCTGCCCTTGCGCTTTGTCTTTGACAACAATTATTTCAACGATCCCTACCAAGGCATTCCCATCGGCGGTTACAATCTCCTCATCGAACGTCTTTTGGAAGGCATAGACACTCGCATCAACAGCGATTTCTTTGCTAATCGTGCCGAACTAACTGCCCTAGCTGACACAATCATCTACACTGGACCAATTGATCAGTTCTACGATTACCGTTTCGGCAAACTCCAATATCGCACGGTGCGTTTTGAAACCGAAACACTCAACACTCCGAACTACCAAGGCAACGCTGTTGTTAACTACACCTCGCACGATGTGCCATATACTCGCGTCATCGAGCACAAGCATTTCGAATCCTTCGGTCAGTCGGTCTATGAAAATCCCAGAACCGTAATCAGCCGTGAGTATTCTACCGAGTGGCAACCCGGCATGGAGCCTTACTATCCCGTGAACGATGACCGCAATGCCGCTCTATACGCTAAATACAAATCTCTCACCGATGCCGAACTTCACGTCCTCTTCGGTGGTCGCCTCGCCGAGTACAAATACTACGACATGGCTCCCATCATCGAACAAGCTTTGTCCCTCGCTCAACGGATATTATAATTCTTTGTTCATTGCGTCCGAATAGCATTCGGACATCCCACCTTTGACCATTTCCGGAGATTGTATCCTGGTTCCCCTCCTTTTCCTATACCGTCTCTGTGCGCACATTCATGTGCGCTTTTTAGCCCCATTTTGGATCTTTTTTGACAAAATCCTCCCTCAAAATTTGCATATATCAAAAAAATTTATTACCTTTGCAGCGGATTTTGGAAATGTTCAATATCCCTCAACCTCGAATAAGATTCTTTTCGAGGTTTTGTTAAG
>CAMIZK010000005.1 GCA_946403315.1 uncultured Bacteroidales bacterium
TATGCCACAAAGGTTTTTGCATTCATAGAGCTCATACATGCGGCACAAAAGAGTGTCAATAAAAATCGTTTCATAGGAATATTACCATTCGTTATAATGAATATTCTCGGATTTGAATTTGTCCTTGATCTCCGGTTTCTCTGCCGGAACGCCGACGGGTACTACGCAGAGCGGAATGATATGCTCCGGCAATCCGAGCATGTCTTGCACCATCTTCGCACGGTTCATATCGGGGTGCAAACCGGTCCATACAGCACCGAGACCCATCGCATGAGCGGCCAACAAGAGGTTCTCTGTAGCAGCCGAGACATCGTTGATCCAGAAATTCGCCATCTCACCTTCAATGGCTTTACTTAAATCGCCACAGGGGATGATCGCTACGGCAGGCTTGTTGCTGCAACGGGAATAAGGCAGCGCCTCACCCAAAGCGGCAATCTTCTCTTCGTCCGTCACCACGATAAAGGCCCAGGGCTGTTTGTTGATTGCCGAAGGTGCGGCCATCGCAGCACGCAAGAGCGTATCCAACTGCGCTTCACTGATTTTTTCACCGGTAAACTCACGCACGGAAACGCGCGTCATGATGGTGTTGATTGCTTGATTTTCCATAACTTTCGGTTGATTACTGCACGCAGCAAAACTGATTGCTGCCAATGCGAGGAGGATAATTTTTTTCATTACAATATATTCATTATATCCGTTATTTTCGGGACGATATAGGTGGCCGTTTCTTCGGTAACCGGTAACCCGTCACCCTTTATCCATAATTGGTCAATTCCTGCGGCCTTGGCGCCGGCGATGTCGGATGTGTAACTATCGCCTATCATAAGCGCTTCGTCGGCGGTAATGCCGTTGCGTTGGAGCGCGATCTCAAAGATCCCGGGTTGCGGTTTGTTGATGCCCACCTCTTCGCTGATGAGTGTGTGGGTAAAACAGGGTGCCAATCCGGCACGCTCGAACTTATAGTACTGCACCTCTTTGAAACCGTTGCTGATGATGGTGAGAGGATATTTGGCAGCCAAGTATTTCACTACCCTATCCGCATCTGGAATGAGACAGAAATACTTATTGGTCAGTCGCAGGAACTCGGCACCCATCTCGTGTGCCAGATCCCGTAACCCGTCCCCCGTAACCGGTAAACCCTCTATCGGTCGATAAAAGCGCTCTAAGTGCAACCAATCTTTGGTTATTTCCCCACGACCGTACCTACCCCATAACTCCAGGTTATAGGGTTTGTATGCGTTCAGGTAATCGGCAAACGTGGGATAGAGTCGATCCAAACGATAGTGGTCATAGATATCTTGCAGAGCCTTATGCTCCGCCGTCGTCCAATCACCGATCGTATCGTCCCAATCGAGAAATATAGCTTTATAAGGTTTCATTTGCATCTTGTTTTGCGGACCATTCGCTGGGGTTTTTGCCGGTTTCCCGGGCAAAAATACGGGCGAAGACGGTGGGTGAAGAGAAGCCGCAATGTTCCGCGATATCCTGCATCTTCATCGCCGGTTGTTCGTGCAACAAACGTTTGGCTTCTTCGACACGGTAATGGGTGACGAACCGGTAGAAGGAGCATCCGTACTCGGAGTTGATGAGTTGGCTGAGATAGGTGCGGTTAAGCGGCAGCACTTGTCTGAGGTCGAGCAGCCGGAAGGCAGGGTTGAGGTATGGTTTTTCTTTCTCCATCCATTCTTCCAGGATATGCCGGTATTCGGCATTGGCTTCGGCGGAGGATTCCTTATTTTCCTTCGTCTCTTCCTCTCCTTCAAGCTCCAGGAAGTGCGGGTCTTGCCGGAAAAGGATCTGCTCAGTGCTATAACCGATAATAAGCAGTAAGAGCCACTGCTGGGTGAATGCGACCGGAATCGAGCCGACGAGACAGAGCGTGAAGAAGAGCACCCCGTCGAGGAGACACATGATGATGTAGCGCACGATCCACTGGGCATCGATACGATCCAAGGTGGAGTAGTTTTCTTCGCACCACACGCGGTATTTACGGATATGCTGGGCCAAAAGGCCGATTAACAACACCGGATATAAGGCGAGAATGATACGCATGTCGATCGATGTCACTTGATCCACCACATACGCGAAGATTGCAGGGAAGCCGTGCAAGATTGCTCTCCACGGGTTCATCCATCCGGGCCGAAGGGACTCCGTCGGATAGAGCAGCAAGAGCCAAAGCAGGAAGTCACCGACCAGTATCTGCCAACCTTGCAGAGACATGAACCCCGTTCGAGGCTGATCGACAAAGGAAGTGACCCGCATCAGAAGTATGATTGTAAAAACGGCATAAACAAACAGCACGACAGCCCAAATCTTACGGATTTTCATGCCATCCGCATGACGTATCATCAGCCATGCACCGGCCAGGCACATAGTAGCGATACAGCCGTTCATAATCTGGGTGATTCCGTTCAGATACAGACTTTCCGGGATATACGTTCCCAACCACGTGCTTAAGCCTACCAGCATAAGCAGAACGAGGCCAAAAATCATTTCCCGGCTGTACTCTCTGCGATATTCCCTGCATACATTACGAAAACTCATTTTTCCTTCCTTTTTCCCCAAAACAAATGCAAAGGTACTGCTTTTTTATGAGATATGCAAATTTTATGCGCAATTATTTGCATATATGCAAAATTTTTTGTACCTTTGCGCCCGATTTTGTATTTTGGATAAATAGGTTTTATATGAAAGAGATAACAACAAAGAAACTTTTAGACACGATTATCGAAGGGATTCGGAATCGTAAGGGGCAGCGAATTGTGACGATTGACTTGCGCAAGATCAAAGAAGCTCCGGTGGAGATGATGGTGATCTGTGAAGGTCAAAGTAACACGCAGGTAGCTGCGATTGCAGACGAGGTGGATGATTTTGTACGTACGACGACGCATGTGCATCCGTTGAGTGTAGCAGGTGTAGAGAATGCCGAGTGGGTAGCGATGGATTACGGCACGATCTTTGTGCACATCATGCAACGTGAGCCGCGTGCGTTCTATGATATAGAACACCTGTGGGCGGATGGAAAAATTACAGAACTGCCGGAGGTTTTGTAACGTTAAACCGTTAAATCGTTAAACTGTTAGTATGGCAAATAATAATTCAAACCGGCGGATGCAACCGCCGATGCAACCGGGACAGCCACAGCAGCCGCAACGGAGGTGGCTAAAGATGCTCTTCTACACGGCGTTGTTTGCGTTGATCGGTTTTTATATGTTCGGCGACAAAGAAGCCGGAGCAAGCAGGGAGATTCCTTATACGCAGATGCAGCGTCTGATCGTAAACGGAACGATTGAGCAGTTGGAGGTTTCCGACGAGTTGATAGCCAAGGCGCTACCGGTAGACAGTGCACGGAAAGTAACCTTCCGGGATTTATCGGAAGAGGAGCGTGCGAAGAGTTTTTACAAATCGCAGGTGCCGTCGCTGGAGGAGTTTTCCAAGTTCATGGACGGCGTGAATGCGGACCGGAAAGTGCATTTCCAGGCGCCGATCGAAGTGAAGTACACCAAGAGTCATGATTATTGGTATCTGATCTTAGTGAATATATTGCCGTTTGTGCTGATGATCCTGTTCTTCGTTTATCTGAGCAGAGGTATCGGCGGTGCCGCCGGAGGTATCTTCGGTGTGGGCAAGGCGCAGGCGCAGATGTTCGACAAGAACAAGAAGGACAAGGTGACGTTCAAAGACGTGGCGGGTCTGTACGGTGCGAAGCAGGAAGTGCAGGAGATCGTGGAGTTCCTGAAGAACCCCAAGAAATACACGGAGATCGGAGCAAAGATTCCAAAAGGAGCGCTGTTGGTAGGTCCTCCGGGAACCGGTAAGACCTTATTAGCCAAAGCGGTAGCCGGAGAAGCGGATGTGCCGTTCTTCAGCATGTCGGGTTCGGACTTTGTGGAGATGTTCGTAGGTGTAGGTGCGAGCCGTGTACGTGACCTGTTCCGCCAGGCGAAAGAGAAAGCGCCGGCAATCATCTTCATCGATGAAATCGATGCGATCGGTAGGGCACGTGGCAAGAGCGTGATGACCGGCGGTAACGATGAGCGGGAGAGTACGTTGAACCAGTTACTGACAGAGATGGACGGTTTCGGCACCAACTCGGGTGTGATCATCTTAGCGGCGACAAACCGTGCCGACGTACTGGATTCGGCTTTGATGCGTGCCGGTCGTTTTGACCGTCAGATCCATGTGGAGTTACCGGACCTGCAGGAGCGTAAGGAAGTGTTCCAGGTGCATCTGCGTCCGTTGAAACTGGATGAGACGGTGGATCTGGATTTCCTGAGCAAGCAGACACCGGGCTTCTCCGGTGCCGACATCGCGAATGTATGTAACGAGGCGGCGTTGATAGCGGCACGTGGCGGCCGTAAGAAAGTGGGCAAACAGGACTTCATGGATGCCGTGGATCGTATCGTAGGTGGTCTGGAGCGCAAGAACAAGATCATGACGGAGGATGAGAAGAAGTCGATTGCTTACCATGAGGCGGGTCATGCGACGATCAGTTGGATGTTACGCTGGGCGAATCCGTTAGTGAAAGTGACAATCGTGCCGCGTGGCGCCGCGTTAGGGGCAGCATGGTACTTACCGGAAGAGCGGCAGTTGACCAATATCGACCATATCAACGATGAGTTATGCTCGTTGTTAGGCGGTAGAGCAGCGGAGCAGCTATTCTTAGAGCAGACCTCGACGGGTGCGTTGAACGACCTGGAGCGTGCGACGAAGCAGGCCTATGCGATGGTAGCATTCTACGGAATGAGTGATAAGTTGAAAGATGTCAGTTTCTACGATTCGACCGGCCGATATGACTACGGATTCACCAAACCGTATTCGGACAAGACGGCGGAGTTGATTGACCAGGAGACGCAGCGGATCATTGCCGAGCAGATGAAACGGGCGAAAGCGATTCTGACCGAGCATGCGGAAGGTCATCACCAGATTGCCCAACTGCTGATAGAACGGGAGGTGATCACGAGTGAAGACGTGGAGCGTATCTTAGGACCGCGGCCGTGGAAGAGCAGAGGAGACCAGTTGCTGGAAGCCAATGCGGCGATAGCCGAGGCGGAGAAACCGAAGCGCAAACGGGCACCGCGGAAGAAGAAAGAGGAAAGCGGAGATTCGAAAGTAGAAAGTCAAAAGAACAAAGATAATGAAGAAAGTATTGCTTAACATCGCTTTGCTGTGCGCAGCGATGACGATCACGGCGCAGGAGACGCCGGAACAATTACCGATGGACCCGGAGGTTCGTTTCGGTAAATTAGACAACGGATTGACGTATTACATTCGTCATAACGAGCAACCGAAGCAGCGTTGTGAGTTCCACATTGCCCAGCGGGTAGGTGCAATCCTGGAAGAGGACCATCAGAACGGTCTGGCGCATTTCCTGGAGCACATGGCGTTCAACGGAACCGAGCATTTTGAAGGCAAGGGGATTATTAATTATTTCGAATCAATCGGTGTGAATTTCGGTGGTAACATCAATGCCTACACCTCGATTGACGAGACGGTATATCGTCTAAGTGACGTGCCGACGTACCGGGAAGGTATCATCGACAGTGCGCTGCTGGTGATGCACGACTGGAGTTGCGGTTTGTCGCTGCTGGACGAAGAGATCGATGCGGAACGCGGTGTGATTCTGGAAGAATGGCGCACGGGCCGTACGGCACAACGCCGCATGTGGAAGGAAATGCAGGCGAAAATGTACCCGGGTTCGCAGTACGCCAAGCGTGACGTGATCGGTGACACGGCTGTGATCAATAACTTCGCATACCAGGCGCTGCGTGACTACTACCATAAATGGTACGGACCGGATAACCAGGCGATCATCGTGGTAGGTGACATCGACGTGGATGCTATTGAAGCGAAGATCAAGGCGCTGTGGGCCAATGTGCCGCGTCGCAGCAATTTCGGCGAACGGCCGATCTACACGGTGAACCATAACGATGCACCGCTGATTGCGATCGTAACCGATCCGGAGGCACAGGGTACCCGTGTGACTTTGGAGTATAAGTTTGACCAACTGCCGGAGCCGCTACAGAACACCGTACCGGATTACACGCTGAAACTGGTGCGTTCGTTAGTATGCGATATGTTAGATAATCGTTTCTCGGAGTTAGCTTTGGATCCGAATGCATCGTTCATTGGTGCCGGCTGTTTCTACGGCGAGGCAGTGAAGAAGATGGATGCTTTCTATGCTATCACCATTCCGAAGGAAGGCCGTGAGACCGAGGCGTACAACGACCTGCTGTTCCAATTGGAGAAGATGCACCGCTACGGCTTCACCAACGCCGAGTTGGAGCGTGTGAAGGCAGAGAAATTAAGCAGCATCGAGAAGTATTACAACGAGCGTAACACACGTAAGAACATCACGCTGGCGCAAGAATGCATCCGTCATTTTGAAGACGGAGAGTCGATGCCGGGTGCGCAATGGGAGTTCGATTATATCAATGCCGTACTGCCATTACTGCCGTTAGAGTCCGTGAACGAAGTAGCCAAAGCGCTGATTCACCCCAACCCGACGGTTGCGATCTCAGCACCGGAGAAAGAGGGCGTGAACATCCCGTCGCACGAGCAGATCATCGCCTCGTTAAGCGGTATGCAGGAGTTAGCTATCGAAGCTCCGGCAGAAGAAGTGCTGGATACGGAGCTGGTGAAGAAAGCACCGCGGAAGGGAAAGATCAAATCGTCTAAGTACAACGAAGATATCGACGTGACGGAATGGACGCTGAGCAACGGCATCAAGGTGGTCTTCCACCCGACGGAGTTCAAAGCGGATGAGATCCTGATGCGTGGTTTCTCGAAGGGCGGTTACAGTCAGGTGAAGACAGCTGATCTGCCGTCGGCCTACATGGCTACGACCATTGTGGAGATGTCCGGTTTAGGCCGTTTCAACGCCACGCAATTAGAAAAAGCGCTGACAGGAAAGAACGTGTCCATCACTCCGGAGATCAATGAGAACACGGAGGTTATTCAGGGTTCATCTTCTATCAAGGACCTGGAGACGATGTTACAGCTGAACTATCTGTATTTCACCGCACCGCGTCGGGATGAGCAGGCCTATGCGACCGTGCTGTCGCTGATGCGTACACAGTTGCAGAACCGCGACAAGAACCCGAAGGTAGCATTCTCGGATTCGATTCAGATGATGAGTTCGAACCATTCGGACCGTACGATCCTGATGACGCTGGATATGCTGGAGAAAGTGAACCTGGACAAGGCGCTGATGACGTACAAAGCCCGTTTCGCCAATCCGGCAGATTTCACCTTTATCTTTGTAGGCAACATCGATCCGAAGGATCCGAAGGTGCAGGCGCTGGTTTGCCAATGGTTAGGCGGTTTGAAGACGCAGAAATGCAAACAGGAAGATGTGATTGACCACCATATGACGGTGGCTCCGGGTATTCAGAAGAACTATTTCTCCCGTCCGATGGAGACGACTACGGCTTCGAACCGCATCCAATATACGTCGTACGACATGCCGTACACGATGGCCAATGACCTGAACATGGAGATGATCGGTCGTATCCTCAGTACCCGTTATCTGGAGTCGATCCGTGAACGCGAAGGCGGTTCGTACGGTGTAGGAACCTACGGCTATATGTCTCCGCTTCCGACACCGCGTGCAGGTCTGATTATGCAGTTCGATACCGATCCCAAGAAGCAGGCACGCCTGATGGAGATCATCCATGAGGAGATACAGAAGATCGTAGAGAACGGACCGTTGGCAAGCGATCTGCAGAAAGAGAAGGAATCGATGCTGAAGGATTTCCAGGAGAATCTGGAGAAGAACACTTTCTGGCGCAGCACGATCTACCTGTATTACATGTACGGTACGAACGAGGTGCGTGATTACAAGGCAGCTGTGGAGGCGATCACCGCAGAGACGGTTCAGGCTACCCTGAAAGAGCTGCTCAAAGCCGGTAATATGTACGAAGTTGTGATGTTCCCGGAATAATGGCGAACGGCGAAAGGTTATAGACGAATGAATATAGTTGTAGTTAACGACGACGGGTGGGGAACAGCCGGTATCCGGTTGTTGGCCAAGGAGATGACCAAGTTAGGTCATGTCACGGTTATTGCGCCGGACGGTGCACGCAGCGGCTACGGTGCGTGTATCAGTGTGGCGAGCCCCATATACCTGCGCCGGATAGAGGAACACGACCTGAACGGAGCGGAGGTATATGTGACCAATGGTACTCCGGCCGATTGCGTGAAGATAGCACGGGAACATCTGTTTGCTGACCGGCAGATCGATTTGCTGGTGTCAGGTATCAACCACGGCAGTAACGCCGCTGTCAACGCGATGTATTCGGGTACGATCGGTGCATGTCTGGTGGCCGCTGAGAAGGGTATTCCTGCTATCGGATGGTCGATCAACAGTCACGAGATGGATGTGGACCTGCATTGGCTGCAACCGTTCTTGGCGGAAGTGACGCAGCATCTGCTGGAAGAAGGCATCGCACCGCGTACGTGCTTTAACATCAACGCACCGACGGGTGAGATCGAAGGTATACGGTGGACGCGGCAGTGTATCGGCCATTGGGCCAATGAGTTGGCGCCGATCGGTGAGACTTTACCGGAAGGCGTGATCAAAGGATGGAAGTTAGCCGGAGATTTTGTGAATGATGAACCGTCTTCGACGGACACGGATATCTGGGCGATGGAGCATCAGTTGCTGTCCATCACACCGCTGACGATTGACTGGACACATTATGGATCGCTTTGACCGATACTGGATAGGAATCCTGGCAGGTCTGATCCTGCCGGCTGCCTTCGCGTTGATCTATATCGACGTGATGAACCTATGGTATCCGCTGCAGACCTTCCAGTTTCAAGCGGGGAGTGTGTTGAGTAAATTGCTGTTGGTATCCGTTTTTCCGGATCTGGCGCTGATTTTTGTCTTCTATACGACAGACACTTGGCGTCTAAGCAAAGGTGTGCTGATCGGTGCGTTGCCGTATATACTGGCGTCACTGGTTATCGCGTTGTGATGATCTGTGCTGCAGTGGCAGAAGCCGGGTGAGAACCTAAAAGTGCAGAGAGATGTTCGTAGTTAGCGAGCATCTCTTTTTGATAGGCCTCATCGTGCAGCAGGCGGTGGAGTTCCTCAGCCACCTTATCGACAGTGAACTCATTGGCGATACACTCTTTGATGATCGCTTTATCCGCGATGATGTTCACCGGGGTGAAGTGCTTGATGGAGAAGAAAAGCGGTTGCATCCACCGTATCCAGCCGATCAGACGGGAACAAGCCAAGTGATAGACGGCTACTTGGGGACAACCGAGTAAAGCGGTTTCCAGTGTTGCTGTACCGGAGTTAACGATGGCCGCTGAGGCTTGTTGCACGCATGCGTAGGTATCGCGTGTGAGCGTAGCGTGCGTGCGAAATAGATAAGGAGTATAAAAGTCCTCATTGATCCCCGGAGCGGCACAGACCATGATCTCATAATCCGGAAAACGCTGCGCCGCCTGCAACATCTTCGGCAGGCAATGGCGGATCTCGGAAGGACGGGAGCCGGGTAATATAGCTAGGGTCCTAGGAATCCTAGGCGTCCTAGGAATTCTAGTCATCTGTTCCGCTGTCGGGTGACCGACATAGGTGCAGGAATAGCCGTACCGGGCATAGAAAGCGGGTTCAAAAGGAAATATACCCAACACTTCATCGCACAGCCGGGCGATGGTATGGATCCGTCTACGTTTCCACGCCCATACTTTCGGCGGGATATAATAGACGATCTTGGTGTCCGGTAAATGGCGCCGGCAGAACTTCGCCATGCGTAGGTTGAACGAGGGATAGTCAATGAGGATCAGCACGTCGGGTTTCTCTTCCAACAAGGCCTGCCGGGCGATGCGGAAGTTATCGATCACCTCCCTCCAATGCGCTAACACGGCTACAAAACCCATGAACGCCATGTTTTCGATATGCTGATGGAGTTCGCACCCGGCGGTTCTCATTCGATCTCCACCGAGTCCTGCGAACGAAGCTTTCGGGTCACGCAACCGGATCTGTTGGATCAATTCCGCTGCATGGATATCTCCCGATGCTTCACCGGCTATGAGGAAGTAACGGCTAATGGCGAAAGGCGAAGGGTTAATGGTTAATGACTTCGATCACTTTCTGCGCCAAGGCATTGGCTTCTTCCATCGTAGCCGCTTCGGAATAAACACGAATGATGGGTTCGGTATTGGACTTACGCAGATGCACCCAACCGTCCGCAAAATCGATCTTCACTCCATCGCGGTCATTGACACGTTCGTGTTTGTACAGTTCCTTGACACGAGCCAAGATCGCATCCACATCGGTGTCCGGCGTGAGGTCGATACGGTTCTTACTGATGCAATAATCCGGTAAGGTGCGACGCAGTTCGCTTACTTTGCAACCCAGATGTGCCAGATGACTGAGGAATAAGGCGATACCTACCAGTGCATCGCGGCCGTAGTGACACGCCGGATAGATGACACCGCCGTTTCCTTCACCACCGATGACGGCGTTGACGCGTTTCATCTCCGCTACGACGTTCACTTCACCTACTGCGCTGGCACTATATTCACCGCCGTATAACTTGGTTACGTCACTCAAGGCACGGGTACTGGACATGTTGCTGACGGTGTTACCCGGCGTATGACGCAGGATATAATCGGCTACGCTGACGAGCGTATATTCCTCTCCGAACATCTCACCGTTCTCGCAGATGATAGCCAAACGGTCCACATCGGGATCGACGACAAAACCCACATCGGCTTTACCGGATTTGAGCAAGTCACTGATCTGGGTTAAGTGTTGCGGAAGGGGTTCCGGATTATGGGGGAAATGACCGTCCGGTGTGCAGTTAAGTTCAATGATGTTCTCCACGCCTACGGCTCTGAGGATGGCCGGAATCGCCAGACCGCCAACGGAGTTGACGCAGTCGATGGCCACGGTGAAGTTATGTTTCTTGATGGCTTCGGCATCCACCAGTTTGAGATTGAGCACTTGCTGCACATGGTACGGCAGATAATCTTTGTGGGTCATATGGCCCAAGGCATCCACTTCGGCAAACGTGAAGTCTTCCGCTTCCGCTATCGCCAGCACGCCTTTGCCTTCGGCATCGTTAAGAAACTCACCGTGCTCGTTGAGCAGTTTGAGTGCATTCCATTGTTTGGGATTATGGCTGGCGGTGAGGATGATACCGCCGGCTGCCTTTTCTCCCGTCACCGCCAACTCCGTTGTCGGCGTGGTAGCCAAACCGATGTTCACCACATCATAGCCCATTCCCATCAGCGTACCGCACACGATACTTTCCACCATGTGACCGCTCAGACGCGCATCACGACCGACTACGATCGTGTTATTATCCGGTAAAGCGGCACGGCGCTGCGTAGCATAAGCCGCTGTAAAACGAACGATATCTACAGGATTCAATCCCTCTCCTACCCGACCACCGATGGTACCGCGGATACCGGAGATACTTTTCACTAAACTCATCTTATTGTTTTACTTTAATTTTCAGAATATATACATAGGGTGTGACGGTGGACTGCTCCGCCGAGAAACCTAACTTACTGGGCACGATGATCTCGCATTGCGAATCGGGGTATTTCATCAGCCTAACGGCATAATGCCATCCCATGCACTCGCATTCGCTGGTGTTCAGGTAATGAAACTCATAGGGATAGGCCTGGTCCAAGGTGGTCCAATAGCTGAGTGTATCGGCGTTCTCCGTCAGGCCGAAGCGTTTGTGGCGTGCTACGATCAGGTCATTGGCAATAATGGTCTGATCCACCGTGTCAATCCGGCTGGCACTGACGGTATCATACCGCACGGAATCACCGCGACTGATGAGGTGGAAATAGAAATTATCCACTCCACTCACTTTGTAGTACTCTTTCTCTCCCCATACATGATCAATCTCCGGCTCTTCCGTCACGATCTGGAGATTATTGCGACTGATGTAGTTAGCAATCAGCTTGTCTTCCTGATCACGCAAACGCGAATAGGTGTTTCCACTACATCCCATGGCGATCACCGCCACGCCGATAAGGCTGTATAAAATTATCTTTTTCATATTACTTCTCTTTTTCCCATGCATTCTTGCGGTATTCACTGGGGGTGAGACCGTAGGTGCTCTTGAAACATTTGGCGAAATACCGGCTGTCGTTCATTCCCACCATGTAGGTCACCTCGGTAATGTTGTATTTATGCTCTTCCAGCAGTTGTGCCGCCCGTTTGATACGCATTTCCCGGATGAACTCCACCGGACTGAGACCGGTCATCGTCTTCAGTTTGTTGAAGAACACCGTTCGTCCCATACCCATCTCGTCCACCAGTTCATCCACCGTGAGCGTGTTGTTATCCATCTGCTTGTCCATTACGTTCAGCAGTTTAGCCAGGAACGCATCGCCCGGTATCGGTTCGTCTGTCTTAGGATTCTCGAGCCGCATCAGGCGCTGCCGGTAACTGTTCTCCAGCTGTTCCCGTTGCATAAGCAGGTTACGCACCCGTGCACGCAGGTATTCCGGTTCAAAAGGCTTGGTAACATAGTCATCGGCTCCGTAGCCGAGAGCCTGGAGACGAGACTCGATAGCAGTCTTGGCCGTCAGCAAGATCACCGGAATGAAATCGAGTTCGGTATTTCCCTTGATGAACTGGGTTAACTCCATACCGTCCACTTTCGGCATCATCAGGTCGGTCACTACCAGGTTCACCGGTCGGGAACGAACAATCTCTTTGGCTTCCTCACCGTCCGATGCGGTCAGCACATGATAGTCCTTATTCAAGATACCGGTCAGGAAATTACGCATATCCTGGTTATCGTCCACTACCAGGATCGTTTGCATCGTCTCTTTTTCCTGCTCGAGCTGTTCGATCTTTTCTTCAAACGTAGGTGCAGCGGCCGGTACTATGGTGCGGTCATCGGCGATGAACTCCACTTCGGAATCGAAATGGTCCTTCCCGGTATGCAGCAGCACGGTGAACGTCGTGCCTTTTCCCACTTCACTCTCCACCTCGATATAGCCGTGATGCAGGTCCACCAGTTCCTTGGTCAGGTTCATTCCGATACCGGTACCGGATGTGCCGGTGTTGTTCAACTCATTATTGCTGGAGAACCGTTCAAACAGCACACTTCGGCTCTCCGGCGGAATACCGATACCTTCATCCTGCACGATCAGCATCACAAAGCCCGGTTTGGAGTCCACAATCACCCGAATCGCCTTACCGGCCGGTGTGAACTTAAACGCGTTGCTAAGCAGGTTCCAGAGGATCGTGTCCATGCGTTGCCGATCCACCCATACTGTCGAGTCTTCTGCTTTTTGGATGACCTCAAAACGGATATGCTTGTCATCCGCTTCCTTCTTGAAGTTCTCACAAGTCTCTTCCACCAATCCGCTCAGCAGCGTCTGCTGTACCTTCAGTTTCATCTTCTGGTTCTGCACCTTGCGGAACTCCAGCAGCTGGTTCACCATGCGCAGCATACGCTGACTGTTCGACTGGACGATCTCCAACTGACTGCGCACACTCTGGCTGATACGCTCCGTCTGCAGGATATTCTCCACCGGCGCCGTGATGAGTGTCAAGGGTGTACGTAACTCGTGACTGATATTGGTGAAGAACCGTAACTTGATGTCCGTCACTTGTTGCTCCACCTGCACTTTCCGGCGCAGACGGTTATAGGTATGTACCGAATACGAGATGAGGAACAGGAAGAGTGCGAAAGCCAAGATATACAAGGTGATGGCCCACCAACTGAGCCAGACAGGCCGTCTGACGCAGATGACGAGTGTCTGCTCGTTATCCACATCTCCGCCTTCCCGGTTGGTCGAACGCACATGGAACACATAGGTACCGTGCTGCAGGTTGCTGTACGTGATACGGCGCAGGTTAGTGGGACCGCTCCAGGTCTTGTCCACACCGTCCAAGCGGTAATAGTAATAGATCTTATGGAGACCTTTGAAGTCAATCGCCGCAAAATCCACCGTGATGTTACTACCGTTCTCGATGGTCACCGTATCCGCTTGTTCCAGCGATTGGCCTTGCGACTCCACCTGGGTGATACGCAGCGGCGGCACCGCTTCCGATCGAACGATCAGCGAAGGATCTACCGTACAGTAACCGTTCGAATAACCGAAGAAGATCTTTCCGTCCGGTTGCATCACCGCCTCGGCTTCCGAGAAACAGGTGTTCTCTTCCCCTTCCAGCGCGTTATAGTAATAGAGGTCACCGGTCGTGAACTCCAACTGGGCGATGTCGTTCTCGGAACAGAACCATAGGTTCTCTTCGTCACCGGTCATGGCTAAGATGATATCGTGGAAGGTCTCCACCGACCGAATCTCATTCGTCGTATCCTTGGGATCGATATACAGCAGACCGCCGCCGAACGAACCGAACCATACCTGATTATGACTGTAATGCACCGCCCGGATATCGTAACTCGGCAGTAAGGCAAAATCTTCAATATCCAATTTCCCGTCTCCAATCGGAATACATAGTATTCCGTTCGTCGTTCCGCACCAGAGTGTACCGTCCACAATCTCGATGTCACGTACCTTCAGTCCGTCCCCCACCACGATCGGTTTCGACCATTGGTGCAGGTCCTCTTCCCAGCGGATGATGTTCACACCGCCACCGTAGGTAGCCACATAGAGCGTTCCGTCTTCATCTTCCTCGATATCATAGATATCGTTATGGCTGGTAGGTATCTGTTTGCCGTTTAACAGCAGACCGTTGCCTTTGGTTCCGAACAAACGGCCGTGCTGACTCTCCAAAGCGCAATAAAACCGGAACAGAGGATAGGCTTGCCCGTTTTTGTCCTGACAAAACGCACGCACTTTGCCGTTTCCGTTATTCGTCCGGTACCGGCAGTCATGCAATGCATACGGCACCGGATCCATGTTGATGCAGTCCACACCGCCGTCATAGGTAGCAATCCACATCTGGCCTTCCCGGTCGATATACGCCGTATGAATCATATTCGTCAACCCTTCTATCGGATTGACCAACCGGTCCTTCTCTACGTCGTAATAACTCCAGCCGCCACCCGTCGGATTGACCCATGTGCGGCCTTTGGCGTCTTCGAGGATAAAGAAATGTTCGCGTAACTGACCGGCATAACGGGGATCCAAAGCCGGTGTGAACCGTTTCCATTTGCCGTCCCGGTACCGCATGATACCTGCCTGATCATCCGCCTGCCAGATGATATTACGGGCATCTACCGCCGTCTTGGTGTTCGCTTCCGCCATCTGCTTGGTCCAAGCGGCCGGCAGGCTGTCTATCGGCTGCTCCGTCGTATGCTTGCGTGCGACATCCAAACGGAAATAATGACCGTCGTAGGTCTTCCACCATATCTGCTCTTGCTCGTCCTCATAGATCGCTTCCACACGGTTGTTCACCGGCACTTTCACACCGTCGTGCATGGCCTTGTACACCGTGAAGGTATAACCGTCAAAGCGGTTTAGACCGTCCCAGGTACCGAACCACATGAAACCCTGCTTATCCTGCAGGATCGCCATGACGGTGTTCTGACTCAATCCATCCCGGATCGAAAAATGCCGCACCACATAATGCTCCTTGGCGATGACACTGATCGCAAAGAAGAAAAGAAATACTATGGTAACTATCCGTTTTGCCATTCGCCTTTAGCCTTTAGCGGCGATACGCTCCAGATAACGTCCGTAAGCTGTTTTCATCTCTTTGCCTAATGCCGCCAACTGCTCCGTGCTGATCCATCCGTTACGCCATGCGATCTCTTCGATGCAGCTCACATAGAAACCTTGACGGTTCTGGATGGTAGCAATAAAATTACCGGCATCCAGCAGACTGTCGCAGTTACCCGTATCGAGCCATGCAAAACCACGACTGAACAGTTTGACTTTCAACGTACCTTCGTTAAGGTAGAGTTTATTCAAGTCCGTGATCTCATATTCTCCCCGTGCACTGGGTTGCAAACCGGCTGCTTTCTCGCAAACGGTCTCGTCGTAGAAATACAGACCCGGTACGGCATAGTTACTCTTCGGATTGGCCGGTTTCTCTTCCAGACTCAGCACCTTGCCGTCCTGATCAAACTCGACCACTCCATACGCTCTGGGATCCGCCACTTCATATCCGAAGATCACGGCTCCGCCTTTCTGTGCCGTCTCAACGGCATCTTTGAGCATATGACCGAAATGCTGGCCATAGAACATATTATCGCCGAGAATCAAACAACCGGGTTCTCCATTCAAAAACTCTTTGCCTAACACAAAAGCCTGCGCCAAACCGTTCGGCACCAATTGCACCTTATAACTGAGTTTCATACCGATACGGCTGCCGTCACCCAATAACTCTTCAAACATCGGCAGGTCACGCGGCGTGCTGATGATCAGCACCTCACGGATACCCGCTAACATCAATGAACTCAAGGGATAATAGATCATCGGCTTGTCATACACCGGCATAATCTGCTTACTGATCGCTTTACTCAACGGATACAAACGCGTTGCGCTTCCTCCGGCTAAAATAATTCCTTTCATAATAAAAAAACCTTTGCGACTGCAAAGGTACAATAAAATTTCCACATGTGCAAATATTTGCGTCAAAAAATACACAAAACGGTTACAATTAATGTAGAAAGCATCAAAACAGGCATCTGTAGGTCTAATTTTTGACGGTGTGACCATACGTACCACAGGTGCCAGATCCAGACGGGTAAGATACACAGCGACCAATAATGACCAAAGGTCACAAAGATCGTTAAGCACCCCGTCAGCAACAGCGTATGGTAGATTCGAGCACCCGTAGGACCCAGTAAACTTGCAAACGTGCGTTTGCCATGCAGCCGGTCATTGGCCATATCCCGGATGTTGTTCAGATTCAGTACACCGACGCAGGGTAAACCAATCGCCACTCCTGCCCAGACTGCTTCTGCCGTCAGCGTCTGCGTCTGCAGATAAAACGCGCCTAAGGTGCTTAGCAAACCGAAGAACACAAACACCCCGAGATCACCTAAACCCATGTATCCGTAGCTATGTTTGCCTAAAGTATAGGTCACGGCACCGATGATCGCCAATGCGCCTAAACCGATAAACACCCAGAAGGCCGTACTGAACAGCGGAAAAGCCACCAGCAGCAATGCCACACCCGACACGGCAGACAAACCGCCAAAGAACCAAATCATCCGGATGATCGCCTGCTTCGTAATCGTACCGCTTTGCAATCCATACGCTGCACGACCGTGCTGATCGGCATCGGTGCCCTTGAGTGCGTCTCCTAATTCATTAGCCAGATTGCTTAAGATCTGCAGACTCAGCGTCGTACCGATGGCCAGTACAAACACATCCCAGCGCAACCAACCGGCTAATCCGGTGCCCAGGATAATTCCGGACACCGACAGCGGTAACGTGCGTATGCGTAAAGATTGGATATACGGATTCATTGCTTGCTTTGTAACAAGGTTTTTAAGGTCTCGGATGGCTTTCCTTCTTCGGTGAAAGCACCCATGTCGTAACTGCCCCAACCCAGCGGAATATACTCAGCCGGTCGCCATCCGCCATACACCTCCGGCTCCCAGTAGAAGATACCCTTGCACGAATCGATACGCTCCATGCGACTTACAAAATCCGCCATCACCACCTCCGATTCCGGATCGTTGGCAAACGTACCTATCTCGCAGATCATGACCGGCGTCTTGAACTCAGCAATCAGTTTTTTCACATTCTCTTCCGCCAGTTCGTTCATCTGTTGCCATGTCTTACCACCGTTCCACGCACTCATCATCGGGTAGTGGCTCAAACCGATCATATCCCATTTGCCGCCATGCTCTTTCATCGCGTTCCAGAACCAGTCCCGGTACTCATACGCATTGTCCACATGCACGATCACCGTGATGTTCTCAAACGCTTCTTTGGCTGCCTTGTAACCCATCGCCGTCAACCCGGCATACCGGTCCCATGCTTCCCGTTCGCCTTTCGCCATTCGTCCTTCGCCGACTCTTCCCATCGGCCATAACATCCCGTTCGGTGTCTCATTACCGATCTGCACCCATTCGGGTTCGATGCCTTCTTCCTTCAACGCATAGAGCACAAAAAGCGTGTATTCCTGCACCGCTTCCAGCATCGTCTCGTAGTCATAACTCCGCCATGCCAGCGGTATATCCTGGCGATGCGGATCGGCAAAGAAATCCGAATAGTGGATATCCACCATGATGCGTTGACCTGCCTTGGCGGCCCGTTTGGCTAAAGTTAACATATCCGGCAGGTTACTCCAACCGGTACTATGATTCACCCATACCCGTAACCGCACCGCGTTCATCCCTTCGGCACGAAGCATCTCGATGCAGTCTTGATGGTTGCCAAACACAACACTGTCGTGCTCCATCTCGCTGAGCCAACTCAGGTCACAACCTTTCGCCCACGATCCACGGGCACTGTCCGTCGAATAATAACATCCGGTCAGCAGCGTCGCTGCCAATCCGATAATCCATAACCGATAACCCATAACTCTTCGTCCTTTCATCTTCGTCCTTTCATTTTCCATTGAATCCGAAAACGAAATACACGGCTGCTATCAGGAAGACACAGGCCACCGCATGGTTCCATCTCAACTGGACGTGAAAAGCGATGGAGTAGAAGATGGCAAATACCACTAAGGTGATCACCTCTTGAATCACTTTCAACTGCATCAGGTTAAACGGTCCGCCGTTGCCTTCAAAACCGATTCGGTTCGCCGGCACCTGGAGACAATACTCAAAAAAAGCGATCGCCCAGGAGATGAGGATCACAAAAATCAAAGGGGTGGCACTGGTGAAGAAACCCGTTTGCTGTAACTTCAAGTGGCCGTACCACGCAAATGTCATAAAGACATTCGACGCAATCAATAATAATATCGTATAAAAAGCTATCATAACATTTTAACGTTTTAACAATTTAACAGTTTAACTTCTTAAGGGAGGAAGATATTCCTCCTTGATATTCGTCATCGCCGCATACATCGAATCAACGGCTTCGGGATTCATCTGTTTAATATGCGCCAACAGTTCCGCCGCTTTTTCCCGTGCACTCACATGCTCAAAAGGACAGAGTTTCACTTGTTTCTGATACCCTCTTTCGGCTGCATGCGCCACCAGATCCGCTTCATCGATCAGGCATAGAGGCCGGATAATCTCAATCGGCATCTTGTCCATCTTCAACTTAGGCGGCATGGTTGCAAACGCACCCTGATAAATCAGGTTCATCAGCAGTGTCTCGATGATATCATCCCGATGGTGACCGAAAGCAATCTTGTTGCACCCTAACTCCTGCGCCACATTAAACAGCGTTTTGCGGCGGTACCACGAGCAAAGAAAACAGGGATTCGTCTCCTTTTCGCCTTTCGCCTCTAACCTTTCACCATTATCGATCTCGGTGTCTCTCACCACCAGCGGCACTTTCGCTTCCCGGCAGAAATCCTCCAGATACGTCAGATCGGTCACGTACGCGCGTTCCTTTATACGCACGTGTAAGGCGGTCACCTGAAAACGCGGCTTGTAGATCTGCGCACGGCGACCTAACAATTCCACCAGCGCCAGACTGTCCTTACCTCCACTCAGGCCGATCAATATATGATCGCCGTCTTCAATCAAGCCGTAATCCGCGCAGGCCTTGTGAAACTTATGGATCAACTTATCGCCTTTCGCCATTAGCCTTTCGCCATCAGCCTTTACTTCTTCGCCATTCGTTTCGCTTGACCGATGGCACCCGTCGGACATACCAGACGGCACAGATGGCATCCTACGCACTTCGTGCCGATGATACGCGGCTTGCGGTCGGCATCAAAACTGATCGCCTGGTGACCACCGTCCATACAACTGATATAACACCGTCCGCAACCGATACATTTCTCCCGGTCAATCTTGGGGAACACCATCGTCTCACGGTCCAGGTCAGACGGCATCACGATGTTCTTCAACTCTTCGCCCACTAACTTCTTCAGCTCCGTGATACCCCGTTCGGCCATGTAATGCTGCAGACCTAACTTCAGGTCATCGATGATCCGGTATCCGTATTGCATGACGGCCGTACACACCTGCACATTGCGGCAGCCTAACTGAATGAACTCCAACGCATCGCGCCAGGTCTCGATACCGCCGATACCGCTGATGTCCATATGTTTCTCGACACCCGCTTTGCGAATCACCGGATCGCCCGTCATCTCATATACCATCCGCAGCGCAATCGGTTTCACGGCTTTGCCCGAATAACCGCTCACGGTCTTTTTCTCGCTCACCTCGGCGTCGTGACTCATGGTGATGGACTTGATCGTGTTGATGGCACTTATACCGTGTGCGCCGGCATAATAGCACGCCAGCGCCGGAGTACGCATGGACATGATGTTCGGTGTCATCTTCGGGATAACCGGTATCGACACCGCCTCTTTGATGCATGAGGTGTAACATAAGATCAGTTCATTGCTTTGACCGATATCACTACCCAGACCCGACAGTTTCATCTGCGGACAGGAGAAGTTCAACTCCACGGCATCGCAACCGGCCTCTTCCGCCATCTTCGCCAACTCAATCCATTCCTCTTCGCTCTGACCCATGATGGAGGCAATGACGCGCTTGGTAGGATAGTTGACTTTCAGCCGATGCAGGATCTCAAAATCCACTTTGTACGGATTCTCGCTCAACTGTTCCATATTTCGGAATCCCACGAACGGCGTACCTTCTTTGCGCACCGCATCGAAACGGGGACTCACCTCCCGGATATCCTGCTTGCAGATCGTCTTGTAGAACACACCCGCCCAACCGGCTTCAAATGCCCGTGCTACCATGTCGTAGTTGGTGCATACAGCCGAACTGGCCAGGAAGAACGGATTCTCGCACACCATATCGCAGAAATTGAGTTCCAAAGAAGGCAGGCTGACTACTGACGGCTGATAGCTGATAGCTTTCTTTAATTCGCTTATCCGTATCGGCTTGTCATAATGAATACAGGAAGCCTCAGCGGCAGCTATCTCCGCATCGTTGATCTGAGCGAACAGCTCCCGTGCCGTCCACAGGTTGTCAAAACGCAGCGCACGGATGGCGCGTGCCACTTTCTCGCCACAGGGCGCATTCTCGCATAACAGGCAGCGTGCTGCCTCTTCGTTGATGTGCATCATAATCTATCTTGTATTAATTCCTTTCGCCTTTTCGCCTTTAGTCCTTTCGCCATTAGCCTTTAGCCGTTAGCCTTTAGCCATTAGCCATTATAGTCGTTACATCGGCATCCGTTTTCAAATTGACTGCAAAATTACAACAAAAAAATGACATATGCAAGCATATGCCATTCTTTTTGCAGATTTTTCTGCATTTTCGGTACGATTAACCGTTAGCGAGGTTCTGGTCGTACTCGTCACCGCAGACTTTCCAGTACCACGCCTTGAGGGTCTTTTTACCGCTGGGGAGATCCTTCTGGGCGATGAAGGCTTGCTGGTCGGCAGCGATCTTGGTGAGGTCACCTTTACGCTGTTTCACCATCGCAGACACGGTGCTGAAACGCAGACGTGCTGCAGCCTCATCCGGCGAGATCGGAGTTACGCGATCGTACGTGTCTTCCTTGCGGACGTACAGACGCGTGCAGTTCGGGTTCTGGGTCGGTGCGGTACGGTGAGTACCGATGAGGTACGTTCCGCAGACGTGACCGTTCTTTACGGTCGGCTTGGCAAGACTACCTTGAGCATAGTCAATACCGGTTGCATAAACGACTTTTGCCATTATTCTCCTAAATGCGGTAGCGAACAGCAAAGCCCAGTTTCCAGTCAATGAAACTGAAATGCGGTGTATCTGCATCATAGAAACCCAAGCCGTAACCGGGACGGAGATCGAGAGAGAGTGCAATATTTCTTCGAGATAAAATCGACTTTCCGTCAAAAAGTGCCGCGTTTTCTATACTTTGGGTCAAAAAGAGTTTGAACCTATTGCACATAAGAAAAAAAAGCAGTACCTTTGCACCCGGTATCTGAGAAAGGTATCAATTGAGGTTTAGTTCTTTTAAGCCTTAATAAATTTGAGTGAGTGAGTAATTTTTTTGGAACTCCCGTGACTGTGAAGCCATGGGAGTTTGTTTTATGCCTTCGGCTGCAGCAGTTTCTTGGCGGACAGAAGCACAATCACGGCCGTAATCGCAGAGAGGGTATCGCTGATCGGAATAGACCACCATACGCCGCTGACGGGATCATCAAAGAGTTTGGGCAACAGCAGTGCCAACGGAATGAGGTACAGCACCTGGCGCGTGAGACTGAGGAAGATCGACCGACCGGCTTTACCGATGGAGGTGAAGAGGTTACCCGTCACCATCTGGAAACCGATAATCAGCATCGTCGAACAGATGATACGCATGGGCACTACCGTTTGCTCAATAAGTTCGATTTCATCGGAGAAAATCTGTGTTACAAAGACCGGAAAAACCTCTCCTAAAATGAACATGATTCCCATCGTGCCGGTAGCATACGCACAGGTGATATAAAAGGACTTCTTCACCCGGTCGTAGTTCTTGGCACCGTAGTTATATCCGGCGATAGGCTGCATACCCTGGTTAAAGCCCATCACGATCATCGCAAAGACAAACGTCAGACGGTTGATCACGCCATAGGATGCAATCGCCATATCGCCACCGAAGAGTTTCAATTGGTTATTGATGATGATGACCACAAAACAATGGGCGATGTTATACAAGAAAGGCGACATGCCGATGGCTAATGACCGACGGGTGATATGGCGGTTGAGTCGCCAAATTCCCCGATGAAATCGAACTAATTCGTTCTTATCCATGAACTTGGTCAACTGCCAAACGACCGCTACCGCCTGACTCAATACCGTTGCCAAAGCCGCGCCACGGACACCCATATCGAGACCGAAGATAAAGATCGGATCGAGGATGATATTGATCGTTACCGCCACGATCGTGGCTGTCATCGAGAAACGGGGATGACCGGCAGCCCGTAACATCGCGTTGAGACCGAAATAGATATGCGTCAGGATGTTTCCGAACAGGATGATCTCCATATAATCGTGCGCATAACCGATAGTGTCGGGACTGGCACCGAACGACATGAGGATCGGATCCAACCATATCAAACCCGCCACCATCACCACCGCCGAGAGGATGATGTTCATCACGATCACGTTGCCTAACACCCTATTGGCACGCTCGTAGTCTTTCTCTCCCAAGTAGATCGACAGCAGCGAAGAAGCACCGACACCCACCAAGCTACCGAACGCCGCACAGATATCCATGAACGGTTTGGCAACCGTCAAGGCACCAAACGCCAGCGAACCGCAACCGCGACCGATATAGATACTATCGACGATATTATACAGCGAACTGGCTGTCATCGCGATGATGGCAGGCAGCGCATAGGTCAGCAGCAGTTTATGCACCGGTGCGGTTCCTAACTCATATGTGACTTGCGATTTCACGGAATGCTTCAGCGGCAGGATGACCTACCTGTAACACAATCGGCGTACCTTCGTCTCCTCCTTCCCGGATGGACTGCACCAAAGGGATCTGACCCAATAAAGGAATATGTAATTCTTCAGCGAGTTTTTTTCCTCCGTCTTTCCCGAAAATATAGTACTTGTTATTCGGCAATTCCGCCGGAGTGAACCACGCCATATTCTCGATGAAACCGAGGATATCTACATGTACCTTCTCATTTCGGAACATCTCCACACCCTTCCGTGCATCGACGAGTGCAACGGGTTGCGGAGTGGTTACGACAATGACACCCGTCAGCTGCAATTCCGCAATCAAAGTGAGATGGATATCACTCGTTCCGGGAGGAAGATCAATCAGGAAATAATCAAGTTCTCCCCAATGGGCATCTTCGATCAACTGCTTGATCGCATTCGACGCCATACCGCCACGCCAAATCACCGCCTGCTCCGGATCCACAAAGAAACCGATCGACAGCATCTTCACGCCATATTGCTCAATCGGTTCAATCAGCGTTCGGCCGTCCACTTCCACGGAATACGGACGACATTCCTCGGTATGGAACATCTTCGGCATCGACGGACCATGGATATCGGCATCCAGCAATCCTACCCTATAACCGGCTTGCGCCAAGGCCACCGCTAAGTTCGCCGTCACCGTACTCTTTCCTACTCCGCCTTTACCGCTATGGATAGCGATGACATGCTTTGCATGTATTGGAGATTGGTGATTGGAGATTGGAGATTGGAGATTTTGCTTGACGAACTTCGTATGGATGTTTGCTACTACATTCGGATCGATATAGGTCTGCAAAGCCGTCTCCGCCGCTTTGAGCACCGACTTCATGAAGGGGTCGTTATCCTTAGAAAAGATAAGGGAGAAAGACACTTCAAAACCCGAAATGTGGATATCGTCTTCCAGCATTCCGCTTTCAATCAGGTCCTTTCCCGTTCCCGGATAACGCACATGCCGAAGGGCATCTATGATCTGTTGTGGATACATCTATTATTTGGTTTTGTTCAAAAACGGCTGCAAAGGTACTGCTTTTTTACGAGATACGCAAATTTTTTGGCACTTTTATTTGCATATATGCAAAAAAAATCGTACCTTTGCACCCGCAAAAAGAAAAAGATGATCGTTACGGACGCCAAAATAGAACTTCCTGTCCTGAAAATGGTAGGTGCCACGGCCGATGAACTCGGCCTGGAATGCTATGTCATCGGCGGATGGGTACGGGACTTGTTCCTGCACCGGCCTTCCAACGATATCGATATCGTTGTGGTCGGTTCGGGTATCGCATTAGCGGAAGCGGTAGCGAAGAAATTAGGCAAAGGCGCACATCTGTCAGTATTCAAAACCTACGGTACTGCGCAGGTAAAGGCGAAGGGACGAAAGGTTAATGGCGAATGGTTAGAGGAGACCGAACTGGAGTTCGTCGGTGCCCGGAGGGAGAGTTACACCAAAGACAGCCGCAATCCCGTGGTAGAAGACGGGACGTTGGAAGAAGACCAGAACAGACGGGATTTCACCATCAACGCCATGGCGATATGTCTAAATAATGGCGAAGGGCGAAAGGTTATAGGCGAAAGGGAATACGGAGAGTTATTGGATCCTTTTGGCGGGATGGATGACCTCGAGGATTGCGTGATCCGTACACCGTTGGATCCGGATATCACGTTCAGCGACGATCCTTTGCGTATGATGCGTGCGATCCGTTTTGCTACCCAGTTAGGGTTCTTCTTAGACGGCGAGACCTTCGATGCCATCGCGCGTAATAAGGAACGCATCGGTATCATCACGAAGGAACGGATTGCCGAGGAGTTAAACAAGATCATCCTCAGCCGCCGACCGTCCGAAGGATTTCTTTTACTCGACAAGACGGGACTCTTACCGCTTATCTTCCCGGAGTTAGCGGCACTCAAAGGCATCGAAGTGAAGGAAGGTAAAGGGCATAAAGATGTCTTTTTACATACACTCAAAGTCTTAGATAATCTCTCTGAGACCTCTGATAACCTTTGGTTACGCTGGGCGGCATTGTTGCACGATATCGGGAAACCGAAGAGTAAGGCATGGGATGCGCAGGCGGGATGGACCTTCCGGAACCATAACTACATCGGCGCTAAGATGGTGCCTAAGATCTTCGCGAAGATGAAGATGCCGTTGAACGAGAAGATGGAGTACGTGAAGAAGATGGTGGACCTGCATATGCGACCGATCAACCTGATTGAGGACACGGTAACGGACAGTGCGGTGAGACGTCTGCTGTTCGAAGCCGGCGATGATATCGAAGACCTGATGCTGCTCTGCGATGCGGATATCACGAGTCGCAATGAAGAGAAAAAAGCCCGGTTTCATCGGAACTATCAGCTGGTACGGCAAAAGATGGTGGAACTGGAAGAACGGGACCGTATCCGCAATTTCCAACCACCCGTCAAAGGCGATGAGATCATGCAGATCCTGCATCTGGAGCCCTGTTCAACCGTAGGTGAACTGAAGATGGCCATCAAAGATGCGATACTCGACGGAATCATTCCCAATGAGTACGAACCCGCCAAAGAATATATGTTAAAACTCGCCCATGAAAGGGGGCTTATATAGTATGATTTATAGATTTACATTTTCGTGCGAGGAAGGTGATCCTAACTTCCGCCGCGTGTTTGAAGCAGACGCTGATGCAACGTTCTTACAGTTGCACGAAGCGATTTTGAAGAGTGTGGACTATCCCGATGATCAGATGACGTCGTTCTTTATCTGCAACGACGAATGGGAGAAAGGTCAGGAGGTGACGTTGGTTGAGATGGAGTCGAACTTCGAGTACGACAACATGGTGATGAACGAGACCCGTCTGAGTGACCTGATTGAAGAAGTGGGTCAACGGCTCATCTATATCTTCGATCCGATGTTCGAGCGCTATTTCTTCGGCAGTCTCAAAGAGATCAAAGCAGGCAGCATGAACGGCGTAGAATGCGTGGAGAGCAAAGGGAAAGCACCGAAGCAGTTGAAATCCGAAGATCCGTTAGCCGGACCGGGTAGCAAAGGTGGAGACGATGATTTTCTATTCGATGACGAGTTTAAGGACGAGTATGACTTAGGCGACATCGATATGGAAGGTTTCCAAGACCTGAGTTTTGATGACGGAACAATGTTCTAACACATTGTTGCTCATCCTCGGACCTACCGGTGTTGGCAAGACCGAACTGTCCTTACGGGTGGCGGAGCGATACGGCTGTCCGATTGTGAACTGCGACAGCAGGCAGGTTTTTCGGGATATCCCCATCGGTACAGCAGCCCCGACAGCGGAAGAACAGGCACGGGTGAAACATTATTTCGTAGGTACGCGTGCGTTGGAGGAAGACTACAACGCCGGTGCGTACGAACGGGATGCATTGGCTCTGTTGAACGAACTGTTCAAGCAGCATAAGGTAGTGGTGATGGTAGGCGGTTCGATGCTGTACGCCGATGCGGTATGCCATGGACTGGATGACCTGCCTTCCGTACCGGCTTCCATTCGAGAGGAAGTAAAGGCGAAAGGACGAATGGCGAACGGCGAAGGCTTGAGATGGCTGCAGGAACAAGTGCAGAAACTGGATCCGGTGTATTGGGAAGAAGTGGATCAGCAGAACCCTGCCCGTTTGATGCATTGCGTGGAGTTGAGTTTGGCTACCGGTCAACCCTATTCGTCTTTGCGCACCCACACGCGCAAGCAACGGCCGTTCCGCATCGTAAAAGTGGCTTTGGACCGACCGCGTGAAGAACTCTACGCGCGCATAGACGAGCGAGTGAAGCAGATGATGAACGAGGGATTGTTGGATGAAGCGAAAGCGGTGTACGACAAACGGCATCTGACAAGTCTGCAGACAGTAGGATACCGGGAGTTATTCGGATACATGGACGGGGAATATGACCTGGATAGAGCCGTGGAGCTGATTCAGCAGAACAGCCGCCATTATGCCAAGCGGCAGCTGACCTGGTTCCGCCGCGATACAGAGATACATTGGTTAAACGCCAAAGAGAGATATGAGAAAAATTTGGATATTATTGACAGTCTGCTGTGCGCTGATGGCGTGCAAGAAGATTAGTGTGGACTTTTCCTACAGCCCCACCGAACCGAGAGCCGGTGAGGCGGTGGCTTTCACGAACCTCAGTTCAAGCGGAGAGGACTGGTCCTGGAGTTTCGGAGACGGTAGTGTTTCAACGCTCCGTTCCCCGAAGCATACGTACAAGAAACCCGGCACGTACAAGGTGGTGCTGAAAGTGGATAATAAAAACCGGTTAACCGCCACGAAGGAGTTAACGGTGTATGACACCATCCCGACCTTTGTGGCATCGGACAGTGTGTTCTATATCTATAAGGACTACACCTTCACCGCCAACGTATATAACCCGTATAACTACGAGGTGACGTATGAGTGGATCGTGAACGAGGAGATCATAGGCACCGAATCGACGATGACCTGCTATTTCACGCTACCGGAAGACTCGGCACAGGTGCAACTGAACCTGACTATCAACGGTGTGCTGTTTGAAATCGTCAAACGGTTCTACATCCAAGATGTGGACACCCGTTCCGTGTATTTCCGAACCGACGAAGCGGACTACCGTCAGCGTATCTTCGGTGAACGCGCCGAAGAGGCAATGGAAGATGAGACGGCGACACCGCTGTTAGACCTGGAACAAGACACGATGCAGCGCTATAACGGGTATGATTTTAAGTTAAGCGAATTAGCCATGGTCTTCCCCGGTATCGAAGGGTTTAAGATCGCCAATCGCAAGATCTACTTCCGTCTGAACGGTCTTTGGGTAGCCAATATCGACGGTGCCAATATCGTAGCCATTGACGAGAGCGACTGCACGGCGATGACGATTGATCCGGAAAACAGCCGGATCTACTGGGCGAACGAAAACGGCGTATGGTACATGCCGTTCATAGGGTCTGATAACAATAAGTTCATCACCGTTCCCACACTACTGAATGAACTGAATAACGTAACGAAAATTGCGGTGGATTTATGATGCAACCAGATTATATTTTTGAAACCAGTTGGGAAGTTTGTAACCGCGTAGGCGGTATCTATGCCGTACTGAGTACCCGTGCTGCGTCGATGCAGGCTGAACATCCCGATAAAGTCTTTTTCTTCGGTCCTGACTTCGGCGACCATAGTGATATCTATTTTAGAGAAGATAAAAATCTTCTCAAAAAGTTTAAAGTTGAAAGTTTAAAGTTTAAAGAGGCTATTCCTGTTCGTATCGGCCGATGGATGGTGCCGGGAGAACCGATTGCGATCTTGCTGAAGTTTGACAGCCTGTGGGAGAAAAAAAATGCTATTTACGCTTGGGCCTGGGATAAGTTCCAGGTGCAGAGTCACGCTGCGTATGGCGACTATGACGAGTCCTGTCTGTTCGGTTACGCGGCAGGTATGGTGATGGAGAGTCTCTATAAATGGCTAAAGGCGAAAGGCGAAGGGCAAACGGCGAATGTCTGTATGCATGCCAATGAGTGGCAGACGGCATTCTCGATCTTCTATCTGCAGGATCATTGTCCGGAGATCGCTACGCTCTTCACCACCCATGCTACGGGTATCGGCCGGTCGATTGCCGGAAACGGGAAACCGCTGTATGACTATTTCGAAGGTTACAACGGTGACCAGATGGCGCAGGAGTTGAACATGGTGAGCAAGCACTCGGTGGAGAAACAGGCAGCGCACCATGCGGATTGTTTCACTACCGTCAGTTCGATCACCGCTCGGGAATGCAAGCAGTTACTGGACAAGCCTGTCGATATCGTGACGCCGAACGGTTTTGAACCTACTTTTGTTCCCAAAGGCAAAGCCTTTGACGAGCGCCGGGAAGCAGCACGTGCAGCATTGCGCAAAGTGGCAGGCGAGCAGTTAGGCGGTGTCGTTCCGGAGAACGCACTGTTCGTAGCTATCTCCGGTCGACTGGAATGGAAGAACAAAGGCATCGACGTGTTCGCCGAGGCCTTGGATAAGTTAGCGCAGAAGATCTACCACAGCACGAAGAACGAGAAAGAGGTGGTGGCATTTGTAATGATTCCGTATCTCGACCGTGCCCCGTCTCGAAAAGGCAAGGTGAGTGCGGTGTTTGTGCCCTATTACTTGGACGGTCACGATCCTTTATTCGGAAAGACGTACTATGACCTGCTGATCGGTATGGATGTGACGGTCTTCCCGTCCTATTATGAACCGTGGGGTTACACACCCTTAGAGAGTTGTGCGTTCCATGTACCGACGATCACCACTTCCTTAGCCGGTTTCGGTGCCTGGGCTGCAGAACAGAAAGACCAATACGGTGTAGTCGTGATCGAGCGCACGGATTCGAACTTCGGTGAAGTATCGAACCATATTGCAGACGACCTGCTGCGTTTTGACCGGCTGAGCGATGAAGACAGAGCACGTGCGCGCAAGGAAGCCGCCGCAGTAGCCAAGAAAGCGGACTGGAAGCATTTCTTCAAATACTACCGCCAGGCCTATGACATCGCCTTGAGAAAAAGAGATAACCGTATAGATGAACTTCAAAATCCCCGTTTATTATGAAAAAAAGTTTAGTAATGATAGCAGCTCTGCTGCTCCTTTCGCCTATAACCATTAGCCTTTCGCCCTTACAGGCTTGCACGAATTTTATCGTTGGTAAAGCGGCATCTGCCGATGGAAGTACAATGATATCATATGCTGCCGATTCATACGGCATGTTCGGTTTTTTACATTTCTCCCCGGCAGCTGACTATGAAGAAGGTGCCGTGCGTGAAGTGTTTGACTGGGACACGGGCCGTCCTCAAGGTACCATCGCACAGGTGAAGCACACCTATTCGGTGGTAGGAAACATGAACGAGCATCAGGTGACAATTGGTGAGACCACCTGGGGCGGACGGGAAGAACTATGGGACACTATCGGTGTGGACTATGGTAGTCTGATCTACATCGCGCTGGAGCGCAGTAAGACAGCACGGGAAGCAATCGAATGGATGGTTTCATTAGTGAACGAATACGGTTATGCATCGGAAGGAGAGACCTTCTCTATCGGTGACCCCAACGAGGTATGGATGATGGATTTCATCGGTAAAGGACCGGGAAAGAAAGGTGCCAACTGGGTAGCCGTTCGTATTCCGGACAATGCCATCGCCGGTCACGCCAATCAGTCACGTATCACCACTTTACCGCAGAGCAAGGCCAAGAAGACCAAAGAACAGCGGAGACTGGAGAAGAAACTGAACTGCGTATGCAATGGAGACTGGATGTGGGACAAAGATATCATCGCTTTTGCACGGGAGAAAGGCTATTTC
This sequence comes from uncultured Bacteroidales bacterium, assembly GCA_946403315.1. GTDB lineage: Bacteria > Bacteroidota > Bacteroidia > Bacteroidales > Paludibacteraceae > Colicola. The sequence goes on from CAMIZK010000005.1 coordinate 30,695, forward strand.
ACGGGTGCAGATAAGGATTTCAGTTTCCAGGCCGCATTCAACCCGTTTGACTTCAGCGGTTTGTATGTATGCGAAGCACGGGTATGGTCGTTCTTCCGCCATTTCAGCGAGGACATGGACCGCTATTTCGATTATGCGACCGGTGCCACTTTCCGAGAGACGAAAGGTGCTTTTGAAGGCGAACATATGCCGTTATGGATCGTGCCGAACAAGAAAGTGACGGCACAGGACATGAAGGAATGCATGCGGGATGAGTATAAGGATACACCGCTCGATATCACGCAAGGCACCGATGCCGGTCCGTGGAACAGCAAACTGCGTTACGGAGGTTTAGGCTTTAAATGCGCCGTGAACGGTACGGACACTCTGCAGTACTGGTACGAGCGTCCGACGGCAACGCAACAGACGGCATGGTCGTTTGTAGCGCAGATGCGAGGATATAATAAGAACGGTATCTTCTGGTTCGGTGTGGACGATGCGGCATGCAGCTGCTATGTACCGATGTTCAGTTGCATCAACCATGTGCCGGAGTGCTATGCGGAAGGAAACGGCGACAGCTATACCTTCTCTCCCACCAGCGCATGGTGGACGTTTAACATGGTGGCTAACTGGGCGTACACCAAGTACAACCGCATGTATCCGCATATCCGGGAGATGCAGAACATATGGGATGACAAGTTCAACAGCCAGATCGAAGGCGTGGATGCCGAAGCGGCAACGTTAAGTGAAGAAGAGGCTCGTGCATTTCTTACAGCTTACTCCTGCGCACAGGCAGAGAACCTGGTAGCAGACTGGCAACGGCTGTATATCTACCTGATCACGAAGTTCATTGACGGTCAGGAACGCAAGGAAGAGAACGGTCAGTTCAAACGCAACGCATACGGAAACAGTTGCAGTCCCAACCGCATTGCTTTTCCGGAGAACTACCTGCGTCAGGTAGCACCGGAGATCACGCATGAGTAAAGGTGAGGGGTTACCGGTTATGGGTTATGGTTGTTAGAACCGGTATGAGAAGGTGACGAACCAACCCCATTCGGACATGTACTGATTGGCCGTTTGCGGATGGCGAACGAGGTTATTCAAACCGAAGTCATAACCGGACTGCAGGCGGTAACGGTCCCATTCCAGACCTCCACCGACACCCCATTGGATATTGGCACGGATCAGTTGGTCCGACATGCGGTCATAGGGTTCGGTAACTACATCGAGCGATTGCAACCAAGTCTTGGTACCGTCACTGAGATGGGTCTCCATATAATCGTTTTCCGCCAAGCCGATATGCAATTGCGGACCGGTGTAGAAGAAAAGGTTGAGTTGTTTCCACAAGGGAATGGTGTAATAAACACGCACCGGAACGGTCAGGTTATGCTCCAGCACCCGATGACGGATATACTCGGTCTGGGTAGAAGGCGCATCCATAGAACGCCAATGCTGGTTATTCCGGCCATAGACGAGGGTATAAAGCAGACCCGTCTGCAAGTCAAAATGCTTCGGTAAAGCAAACGTGAACGTAGCACCGAGACGCACACCGTGCAGGTAAAGCGTCGGGAAACTGTTCGCCTGCGAACGCTGCCAATGCTGCACATATCCCGCCTCCACACGATAGGAGACACCAAACACATACGGATCCTCTTTGACCACTTTCTTGGAAGGATCAAAGAACGTGTTATCCGCTATTTGAAAGGCCGGTTTATTACTATCATCTGCCAGGACAGCACCTGCACAGAGAACCGTTAACAATGCTATACTAAGTATCCGTCTCATAAATCGGCTGCAAAATTACTAAAATAAATTGACATACGCAAAAAAAAGTGCAAATTGTATAGTTTTTCTACATATTTACCATATTATAAGCGCAATTTGAAGGTTGCTTTTCCCGTTATGCTGACGCAGTTCGGTGCGGCATTGGTGGGTCTGGCAGACTCGATCATGGTAGGTCATTACAGTACGACAGACTTGGCGGCGGTCAGTTTCTCCAATGCGATCTTCTTCACCGTCATGGTCTTTTCCATGGGTACGATGATGGGGGTGACGCCGATTGTGGGTTATGCCGTCGGGGCGCAGAAGATGCATAAGATCCCGTCGTATCTGGCGAACGGACTGGTCTATTGCGGCTTGATGTGCGTGTCCTCTTTAGCGATCTTGGCACCCTGTATTCCGCTGTTAGGCCATTTCGGTCAGGAACCGGAAGTGGTCTCCTGCGCGCGTGCGTACTATATATTGATAGTGCTTTCCATCGTTCCGTTCCTGCTGTTCTGTTTCTTCAAGCAGTTTTTGGAAGGACTGGGTAACACGTTTGTGGCAATGATCATTACCATTGGCTGTAACCTGTTGAACATCGGTCTGAACTATGTGCTGATCTTCGGTCATTGCGGTTTTGACCCCATGGGTGCGGAAGGAGCCGGTTGGGCGACATTAATCTCCCGTGCTTTGATGCCGATCTGTTTTGTGGCAACAATGCTGCTGCGCAAGGAATGGCGGATCCATCTGACGATGATGAGACGGGATATGATCTTATGGAAGAAGATCAAACACTTGGCAGAGATTGGAGCACCAATCGGTTTACAGTCTTTTGCCGAAGCGTTTCTGTTCACTGCTTCTTTTGTCATCATCGGTTGGATCAGTAAGGAGGCCTTGGCGGCCCATCATATCGCGAATCAGATGTGTGATTTGACGTTTATGTTAGCTTTAGGCATCGGTTCAGCGACGACGATCCGTGTGTCGCATCAATTGGGCAAAGGCGATCTGCATGCGGTGCGGATGGCCAGTCATGCGTCAGTACATCTATGTCTGCTGATGAACACGATCGGTGCGGCGATTATGATCTTCGGTCGGCATGCAATCCCCCATCTGTTCACCGATGATCCTGCGGTGATTCCTACGGCTTCGACCCTGCTGCTGATCGGTGGTCTGTTCCAATACGCAGACGGGTTACAATGTATCGGTGCGGCGATGTTACGCGGTATTCAGGATGTACGGGTACCGATGCGGATTGCTTTGTTTGCTTATATACTGGTCGGTTTACCTTTAGGTCTGTGTCTGGCTTTCCCGGCAGGTCTGGGTGCCAAAGGTATGTGGCTGGCGTTCATCATTGCCTTAGCCATTCCGGCCGTACTTTTCCATATACGATTTCATAAACAATTAAAACGAATAGAAAATGGAACCGAAACAAGTTTTTGACATTTTTGCAGAGATCTGCAAAGTGCCGCGTCCGTCCAAGCACGAAGAGCGAATCAGTCAATGGCTACAGGATTTTGCCGCTTCGCATGGTATTGAGTACGTTGCTGATGAAGCAATGAACGTGATCATGCGTGTACCGGCAACACCGGGATATGAGGATCATGAAGGTGTGATTCTGCAGGCACACATGGATATGGTGTGCGAGAAGAACGGTGACGTGGAGCATGACTTCATGAACGATCCGATCCAAACATGGGTAGATGGCGAATGGCTAAAAGCCAAAGGTACGACGCTGGGAGCAGATAACGGTATCGGTATCGCGATGGCGTTGGCAGTGATCACCGACAAGGAGTTGCAACACCCGGCGATCGAATGTCTATTTACCGTAGATGAGGAGACCGGTCTGACGGGTGCGATGAAGTTACAAGACGGTATGCTGAAAAGCAAACGCTTGATTAATCTGGACTCCGAAGACGACGGACAGATCTTCATCGGTTGCGCCGGTGGTATCGATACGCTTGCAAGGATGCATTATAAAGGCGAAAGGTTAGAGGCGAAAGGCGAAAGGTTAGCCATTCGGCTTTCGGTAAGCGGACTGATGGGTGGCCATTCCGGCGACGATATCAATAAAGGCAGAGCCAATGCGAATCAGTTGATCGTATGGTTCTTAGCGCGTATCTGGCCGCAGACGGAGATCCAATTAGCGTCTATTCAAGGCGGTAACTTACGCAATGCCATTGCCCGTGAAGCGGAAGCGGTGATCACTATTCCGATGGCGTACAAAGAGCAAATCCGTATCGAGTGGAATCATTTTGTAGCACAGATGGAAGGGGTGTTCGGTGAGATAGAAAAAGACATGCGTCTGGAATTGGAGACCACGGACATGCCGGAGTTGTTTATCCCTGCTGACAAAGCATACCGTCTGATTATAGCGCTGTGCGAGTGTCCGCATGGCATGATCGCCATGAGCAAAGAGATGCCGGGATTGGTTGAGACCAGTACGAATTTAGCTTCTATTAAGATGAAGGAAGGCTATATCGAAGTCAATACTTCGCAGCGTTCCTCTATCGAAGCAAGCAAGCATCATCTGAAATGGGCTGTGGAACAGGCTTTATCATTAGCCTGCGACGAAGTGACACACGGAGACGGATATCCCGGCTGGGCTCCGAATCCGAACTCTCCGTTGCTGGAGGTAGTTAAGAAAGCCTATACAGATCTCTTCAAAGCAGAACCGCAGGTACTTGCGATCCATGCCGGTCTGGAATGCGGTTTGTTCTTAGAGAAATACCCGTATCTGGATATGGTTTCCATCGGTCCGCAGATGTATGGGGTACACTCTCCGCAGGAGAGGCTGTCTATTCCAAGTACGGAAAGATGCTACGCTTGGTTGCGTCAAACGCTAAAATCCCTATAAATAGGTATTGTGCAGATAAGAAAAAAGCAGTAATTTTGCAGCGTGATTAAAATCGCCGTCATAGGTCTGCCGCGAAGCGGAAAAAGTTCGTTAAGCGCGGCATTGCAGGGTTTGGCTGAAAGCAGTCAACAGGCCATGCAGTTTGTGGAGGTGCATAACCCCGACGAGTTGCATGGTCATACCTATGATGTGGTGCTGCAAGTAGTGGACTCGACGCGACTGGAAGAGTCCTTGATGCTGACGCCGCATATCATCGATGAGCAGGAGAAGATCGTGATTGCCATCGGCCGGTATGACCTGCTGCAAAAAACCGACCATTCGCTGAACATCCCTAAACTGGAACAACTCATCGGTGTTCCTACCTGCCGTGTGTCGGTGCGTCTCAACTACGGTTTACCGAACTGCTTGTCGGTGCTGCAGGAAGTAGCAGCACGACCGGCATCGAAGGCGCACCCTATCTATCACTTACGCGATCAGGCGGATGAGGATACCTATCGGGCATACGTGCACGGTATCTTAACCGAGACCTTGACGCATGCCAAGAACGACAAGCATCAGACACGGTTGGAACGCATCGATAAGGTGTTGACCAACCCGTGGTACGGTTTTCCGATCATGATGGCGATCCTGTACCTGGTATTCTGGAGCACGTTTACCTTAGGCGCTTATCCGCAAGGATGGATCGAATCGGGAATAGACAGTTTGAGTAACTGGTGTCATGAAAGTTTGGCGGAAGGATGGTTCTCCAGTCTCTGCATCGACGGTATTCTAAGCGGTGTAGGTGCCGTGCTGGCGTTTGTGCCGAACATCATCATTCTCTTCTTCTTCATCTCGATGATGGAAGACTCGGGATACATGGCTCGTGAAGCGTATATCATGGACTCCATCATGCACAAGATCGGTCTGCACGGCCGGAGTTTTGTGCCGATGCTGATGGGTTTTGGCTGTAACGTACCGGCCATCATGGCGGCACGGGATATACAGAATCCCAAGGACCGGGTGCTGACGATGCTGATGGTGCCGTTCATGTCCTGTTCCGCCCGTCTGCCGGTATATATGCTGTTTGTAGGTGCATTCTTCCCCCATCATAAAGCACTGGTGATGATCTCGCTGTATGCGATTGGTATCTGCCTGTCGGTGCTATTTGCGTTAGTGATGAAACACACAAAGTGGTTTAAGCAGGACGATGACGATACCGTCAATGAGTTACCGGAGTTCCGTATCCCGCGTTTCCGCACAACGGCGGCACATATATGGGAACGGGTGGCAGACTATCTAATGAAGATCTGTACGGTGATCATCTGGGCATCCGTCATCATCTGGGCGCTGGAGTATTTCCCGACGCAGGATCTGAATGATCTGGAGCATTCTTATCTGGCCAAGATTGGCCGGTTCATCTCCCCGGTATTGGATCCCTTGGGTTTTGACTGGAAGATGTCCGTTTGTCTGCTGACGGGTCTGCCTGCCAAAGAAGCGATCGTTTCGACTATCGCTATCTTATACGGAGGCGATATCGGTGCTGCCGGATTCACATCGCTGAGTGCCTTTTCGTTTATGCTCTTTGTGCTGCTGTACTTCCCCTGCGTAGCTACTATCGCTACCCTCCATCGGGAAGCAGGCCGCAAATGGGCATGGTTCACGGTGTTCAACAGTCTGGTTTTAGCCTGGATCATGGCATTCTTAGTGAACCAGATCGGTATCCTTTTCAGTTAATATAAAAGAAACACCGGCTTCATAAGAAGTCGATGTCTCGGTACCGCGAGCCGGGGTCGAACCGGCACGCCCATCACTGGGCAAAAGATTTTAAGTCTTTCTTGTCTACCTATTCCAACATCGCGGCATGCTTTCAGGTCTTTCGATCAAAAGCGGGTGCAAAGGTACTGCTTTTTTTTGACATACGCAAGAATTTGCGCTTTTTTTGGTGATTTTTTTGTTTAAACACCCTCTTTATAGGCAGCAACGATGCGTTTGACAAGCGGATGACGGACGATATCTTTCTCATTAAACGCAATGATGGAGATACCTTTGATGTCCTTAAACCGCTCCATCGCATCCTTCAATCCGGATTTCTGCGTAGGCGGTAAATCGATCTGGGTCATATCGCCTGTGACGATCATCTTTCCTCCCAAGCCGAGACGGGTGAGGAACATCTTGAGTTGCAGCGCCGTGGTGTTCTGTGCCTCATCGAGGATGACTACTGCTTCGGATAAAGTGCGACCACGCATAAAGGCTAAAGGAGCAATCTGAATCGTGCCTTTCTCCATGTATTCCGCCAGTTTGGCGGCAGGGATCATATCTTGCAGGGCATCGTAGAGCGGTTGCAGATACGGATCGATCTTCTCCTTCATGTCACCCGGCAGAAATCCGAGTTTTTCTCCGGCTTCTACAGCAGGACGGGAGAGGATGATACGCTTCACTTCTTTGTTCTTGAGTGCTCTTACCGCCAAGGCGATCGCCGTATAGGTCTTACCGGAACCGGCAGGGCCGACAGCAAACAGCAGGTCATTATCCTCGTAGGCCTTGACCAAGGCGCGTTGGTTCGTTGAACGGGCGTAGATAGACTTCCCGTTCACACCGTGCAAGATCAGGTTATCCGTCGTCGTCTCCTGGGGTTTATCGCCATGCAAGAGCATGAGGATATCCTGTTCGGTGAGGCGGTTATTGCGAATACAGAACTGTTCGCACAAATGCAAGGTCTTTTCGAAACTTTCAATTGCTTTCTCGGAACCCGTCACTTTGACTTGATAGCCACGAGCTACCACCCGCACATCGGGATGTTGGTTTTTGAGGCAGAGGATATTGCTGTTATTCACTCCGTAAAAGGTCGGTGTATCGAGGGAGTCCTGTAGTAAAACTATCTGTTCCATGTACAAAAATATGCTGTACCCCGTTGTATAACAAGAGGTACGGTACGTTTAGTTTTCGATTATACGTAATGGCTTGATCCAGGGTCTTTTGCGTCAGCGGCACGGTCTCGGCTTTGCACTCGATGATCATCAGTGGAGCCAAAGCCGCGTCATAGACCACGGCATCGCAGCGTTTCTTGGCATCTCCCACCGTGATAGCCGTTTCCACCGCTATCCGGGACATTGGGTAGTCCAGTTGCTCCACCATCGCGTGTAATAACTGCTGCCGCACCCACTCTTCGGGTGTCAGCCGCACCCACCGATGCCGCCATTCGCAAAAGATCTGCTCCTTATTGTTATAGATACGTGTTCTCACTTAAGGTAGTTATCTTTGAGAGAACAAGTACGGTTGAGTACCAGATGACCCGGTTTCGTATCGTCATCGACTACGAAGTAGCCTTGTTTGAGTAATTGGAAGTGGTCGCCTTGTTGCGCCTTTGCCAAGGATGCTTCCACTTTTGCCGTTACCACCTTCAAACTGTCCGGATTAAGCAGATCACGGAAGTCCCCTTCCTCGGCAGAGGGGTTCTCCACCGCAAACAGTCGGTCATACAGACGCACTTCGGCATCTACGGCAGACTTACACTCCACCCAGTTGATCGTAGCCTTGGTCTTCCTGTTACCGCCTTCGGTGCCGGACTTACTATCCGGATCGTAGGTAGCATAAACGGTTGTTATATTGCCGTCGGCATCTTTCTCGCAACCCGTGGCTTGAATGATATACGATGATTTGAGACGCACTTCACGTCCACCGGGGCTGAGGCGATAGAACTTGTTATCTGCTTCTTCGAGGAAGTCGCCGCGCTCGATCCACAGCTCTTTGCCGAAGCGGATCTCACGGGTGCCGAGTTCTTCATGTCCGTCGATGTTCTCCGCAACGAGTGTCTCGCCTTCGCCTTCATAGTTGGTGATCACCAGTTTGACGGGATCGAAGATACCGCACACGCGGGGCGCGGTCTCTTTGAGGTCCTCGCGGATGGTATGTTCCAGCAGACCCTGATCGATCATACCTTCCACTTTGGTGTAACCGATACGGTCCATGAAGTCACGAATTGCTTTCGGTGTATAACCGCGACGACGAAGTCCGCAAACAGTCGGCATTCGGGGATCATCCCATCCGGCTACCAACCCTTCTTTGACCAATTGCAACATCTTGCGCTTCGACATGACGGTGTATGTGATATTCAGACGGTTGAACTCCCGTTGTTTCGGACGATAGTCGGGACCGTAAGGTGACAAGCCGGCGAAGTTCTCACCCGTGATCTGATCGAGGAAATAGTCATATAATGGACGGTGTACCTCAAACTCGAGCGTACAGATAGAGTGGGTCACACCTTCGAAATAGTCCGACTGACCATGCGCGAAGTCATACATGGGGTACACTTTCCATTTGGTACCGGTACGGTGATGCGGGTGGGAAGTGATGATACGATACATGATCGGATCGCGGAAATGCATGTTGGGATTCGCCATATCGATCTTAGCACGCAGTACCATCTTACCTTCCTCTATCTCACCGCGTTGCATGGCTTCAAACAGGCGCAGGTTCTCTTCTATCGGACGATCGCGATAAGGCGATGCAACACCCGGTTCAGTAGGTGTACCTTTCTGTTCAGCGATTTGTTCCGCTGTCTGCTCATCGACATAGGCTTTGCCCTGTTTGATGAAACGGATCGCCAGGTCATAGAGCTGCTGGAAATAGTCGGATGCATAGAAGATCTTGCCCCATTTGAAACCTAACCAAGCGATATCACGCTCAATGGTTTCTACATATTCGGTATCCTCTTTGGCCGGGTTCGTGTCATCAAAACGAAGGTTACAAACGCCGTTGTACTTCTCGGCGATGCCGAAGTCCATGCAGATGGCCTTGACGTGACCGATATGCAGGTAGCCGTTAGGTTCCGGCGGGAAACGGGTCTGGATACGTCCGTTATTCACTCCCTCTGCGAGGTCTTTTTCTACGATTTGCTCAATAAAATTGAGACTTTTTTCTTGCTCTTCCATATATGTTTATGCTTTTACGATTCCTCGTGTTGATGCTTTGACGAACGCCAAGATCCGATCTCTTTCTTCGCTTTGCGGCATAGTTGATTCGATATGCTCCAAAGCCTGGGTCGTGTTCATTCCGCTTTGGTTGAGGATGCGGTACGCTTCCTGGATGGTATGGATCTGTTCCGGTGTAAATCCTCTGCGGTTCAAGCCTACGGAGTTGATGCCACAGAAGGCGATCGGATCCCGTGCTGCGATGATGTACGGCGGTATGTCCTTGTTAATCTTCGAACCGCCTTGAATCATCACATGACTACCGATTCGGGTAAACTGATGCACCAGTGTACCTCCACCGACGATGGCAAAATCGTCTACCTCCACTTCACCGGCCAACTGGGTGGCATTGGACATGATGATGTTATTGCCTAACACGCAGTCATGCGCCACATGGCAGTATGCCATGATGAGGTTATTGTTACCGATCACGGTCTTTCCCTTACTGGCGGTACCACGGTGGATAGTGACAAACTCACGGAGCACGCAGTTATCTCCGATAATAGTCCACGTCTCTTCCCCTTTGAACTTCAAATCCTGCGGTACACAACCGATCACGGCGTGAGGGAAGATATGACAGTTATCACCGATGATGACGTTATCATCGATATACGCAAACGCATCGATCGTCACATTCTTGCCGATCTGCGCTTTGGGACTGATATATGCTAATTCACTTATCATTCTGATATTACCTGATTTCTAAGTTTTCTAACGCATTGTGTATTGAATGTATGTCCGGGTTTGTACGCAATGATTTTTCCTTGCAGACGCATACCTAACAGCGACAGGTCACCGATGACGTCTAACAACTTATGCCGTGCCGGTTCGTTGGGATAGTTCAGCGGAGAGAGGTATCCGAGTTTGGTAGCATCCAGACGCGGCTGTCCCATCTTATCGCAGAAATAATCCATACCGTCCTGCGAGAGTTCGGTCTCATAGATGACGAGTGCGTTCTTGAGGTCTCCGCCTTTGATGAGTCCTACCCGTAACAGCGGTTCTATCTCGCGCACGAAACAGAATGTACGTGCGGACGATACCTCTTTGGGGTACTGCTTCAGGTCGTTGAGCGTAGCGTGTTGCTCGCGCAACAAGTTCGATTGAAAGGCAATCGTCACATCCACCTCGTAGTGGTCGCAAGGCTCGATACGCATCATATGGCCGTGCTCGGAAACGTACTCGATCGGCTCATTGACGATATAAACCTGCTGTTCTGCATCCTGCTCCACTATACCGACCCGTTCTATCTCTTTGACGAAGAGCCGTGCGGAACCGTCCAGAATCGGCATCTCCGGCGCATCCACATCGATGATGCAGTTATCCACTCCCATGGCATAGAGCGCACTGAGTGCATGCTCGACGGTGGATATCTTCCATTTACCGCGTTCCAACACTGTTCCCCGTTCCGTTCCCGACACGTAGTCGGCCAAAGCCTGATGGCAAGGTTGCCCCGGCAGATCGACGCGTCTGAGACAGACACCGGTATTCTCCGGTGCCGGATGGAAGGTAGCCGTCACGTGCAGACCGGTATGCAGACCGACGGACTGCAAGGTAAAACTATCTTTTATCGTTTTTTGTTTCATTTTCCACTTTGTTTAAACCGCACCACGGCACGTCTCCAGGTGGCAGCATCGATGGCCGGATATCCCATGTACACACCCGGTTTTCGCACATTACCCGGTACACCGCTCTGGGCGCCGAACATGCAGTTATCCGCTATCTCGATGTGTCCGGCAACGCCTACCTGGCCTGCCAGCACACAATGTTTGCCTATCTTCGTACTTCCGGCGATGCCTACCTGCGCACAGCAGAAGGTGCCTTCTCCTATCTCCACGTTATGGGCGATCTGCACCAAGTTGTCGATCTTGGCATTCTTACGAATGATCGTACTTCCCATCATCGCCCGGTCCACCGTCGTGTTGGCTCCTATCTCCACATCATCCTCGATGATCACGTTACCGATCTGCGGGATTTTTTGGTTGACTCCCTGTGCATCAGGTTCAAAACCGAAACCGTCTGAACCGATCACCACACCCGCATGGAGGATACAGTCTTTTCCGATGACGCAATGCGCATATACACGCACGCCTGCGTACAAGACGGTATGGTCACCGATCGTGACATTATCGCCGATATATACGTTCGGATAGATCTGCACACCCTTTCCTAAGCGCACGTTCTTGCCGATGTATGCAAAGGCACCTATATAGGCATCCGCCGGTACTTGTACCCCTTCGGAGATACAACACGGTTGTTCTATTCCTTGTTTGGGCGGATTCATTGCCTTGCTTACGAGGGATAACAACTGTCCCATCGCAGCCCGGGCGTTATCGACCAGGATGACAGCCCCTCCGGCTTTTCCTTCTCCTTCCGGGAAGGTGACCTTTCCTTCCACCACACTACGGGTGATCAAGATCACGCCTGCTTTGGAGGTGGTTAAGTAGGGCAAGTATTTCTCATCCGTGATAAACGACAGATGATGCGGCTGCGCCTGCTCGATCGGCGCCACATCACGCACCATGGCATTGGCATTGCCGTACAACGCACCGCCTAATAAACCCGCTATCTGTTGTGCACTAAATTCCATTAAGTATATTTACGATTTGACGATTTGACGATTTACGATTTAACGATTTATTGACGATTGTATTGATTTACGATTGAAGGCGGTATTTGAACAAGTATCTCTTGGTGGGTTTGCGGGTGAGGGCGGCGAGATCGAGGATCTCACTGGCCTCAGCGATATCGCGCACCGTGCCATCGTTATACAGGATACCGATACTGTCGGCTTTTTCGGAGTAGGTGTTACTGGTAGAAACATGCTCCGACCACATGTATGTTGCATCTTGTTCGGAGATACCCAAAGCCTTTGCATACTCGTTGTTGAGTGCCTGTTTCTGTGCATCGGTCAAGGGCGATTCGATCAACTGTCCTCGGAACAACTGGCGGTTGATGAAACTGCGACTTAACAGGCTCAGCACCTTGTCTTCACCGGCGATCCATGCTTTGATAGCACAGAGCACGTCGTTATCATCCAGCAGCGCGTACTGCTCCAAGGCCTCAGTATGGGTGCCGAACATCTCAAACGTTACCGGCTGGTAGAGGAAATAATGCAACGCAGGTGAACAGAATAAATCTTTTCCTCCTCTTGCCAGTTCTTTGGCACGGCTGAGTATCTTAATCAGATGTTGTTCGGCAGCCACACTGGTCTTATGCAGATAGACCTGCCAGTACATCAGGCGACGGGCTACCAGGAACTTCTCCACACTATAGATTCCTTTGACTTGCACCACCAGTTTATCATCCTTCACATCGAGCATCTTGAGTAAACGCTCGCTGGCGATACGGCCTTCCTGTACCCCCGTGAAGAAACTATCCCGGCACAAATAATCCATGCGGTCCACATCCAGTTGGCTGGATATCAACTGATGGAGGAAATGCTTCGGGTACTCATTTTTAAATATGGCGATCGCCATATTCAACGGCTTTTGGCTGTTAGCCGTTACAGGTCTGACCTGGCTATTTGCTAAATCCTCATTAATACGCTCCATCATAAGGAGCGATATATCTTCATGCGTCACGCCGTCCACCAGGGTATGTTCCAGCACATGTGAGAACGGTCCGTGACCGATGTCGTGCAGCAGGATGGCTATCATCGCACTTGTCTCCTCCTGCTCCGTGATAGCCACCCCTTTTAACCGCAACGACATAATCGCTTCCTGCATCAGGTGCATCGCACCGATCGAGTGACCGAACCGACTATGCATTGCACCCGGGTACACCAGATAGGATAAACCTAACTGGCGGATCCGGTTCAAACGCTGCACATAAGGATGCTGCAGCACGTCGAAGATCAGGTCATTCGGGATGGATAAAAACCCGAATACAGGATCGTTAATGATTTTTCGTTTATTTAGCACGTAATACTTTATCTATACTTGTCAAACGATAGGACATGTTTACATACAACTTGCATATACCGAACTGCAGCAGGCTCACAAACAGGATCACTACACCGTAAATGATCGCGCCAACACCCGCACCTTCGCCATGGTAGCCTCCGTAGTACGAGTACGAATGATATTCCGTCAAGCTGACAATACCCATGATCACCAAAACGATGGATCCTACGATACCTAATACCAGGAAGATGGTAGCGACCACTGTTACCAAGTTCTCGGAACCGGAATACTTTGCTTCTTCCAACACTTTCTTCTCCTCCGCAACAGGAGCGGGAGCAGGAGCCGGAGCTTTGGGAGCGGCGGCTTTTTTCGGAGCTGCTTTTTTCGGAGCGGCTTTCTTCGGAGTCT